>JAAYNX010000020.1 GCA_012520615.1 Clostridiaceae bacterium
AAAGTCAACATTTATGGCGGCGGTATCTCTATCGGTCATCCTATTGGTGCAACAGGCTGTATCTTAGCGGTTAAAGTTATGTATGAGCTGGCTCGGACAGAAAAGAAGGATGCTATGATAAGCATGTGCATTGGCGGCGGCCAAGCCATATCTATGTATTTTACAAAGCCTTAATTGTCGAACCTCAAAAATAATATAGAGTGTTAGGCATTTAAAAAATCACAAATTCTATTTGAATTTACCTCCTCCTTCCTCCTAATAAAAATATAGAGAAAATAAAAGGGGGAGGTATAATTCAAGCTTTTAACGTAAAGTAAACGAAACAGGAGTGTATTAGGCGGGGGTTATGAATTTAAAAATTAAAGTTCTTGATTTGGGTAATATGACCTTTTATAAAAATGAACTGATAAAGACAGATAATGAAAATGAAATGATAGTCTCACCTTCTTATGCCATTCTTATACAACACCCGGCAATTGGAAATGTTCTTTATGATACAGGAAACGATGATTCATGGGATGAAACCTACTCGGATGACATGAAGCGTATTTATCCTATAACAAAGTTGACTACAATCAAAGAGGCTTTACAAAAGGAAGGGTTAACACCAAGTGATATTGATTTACTTATCCTATCTCACCTCCATTTTGACCATGTCGGAGGACTGAAATATTTTTCAGGAACAAAAGCCGGTAAAAAAGTATTAGCTTATGAACACGAGCTTAAAGATGCATTCTACAAAGTTAATATTGCTGAAAACGGAATCTGCGGTGCATATATGCGGCCTCTTTTTTGCAATCTGTCCGGGATTGGATTTTTACCAATCAATGATGAAACAGAATTAGCAAACGGCTTGACATTGTTTATACAAAGGTGCCATACGGCTGGTGTAATTGGTTTGAAAATTGATTTAAAAAATGAAGGAACTGTTATATTCTGTGGAGATACTATTTATACAAAAGAGTCTTATGACAGGGAAATTGGTCCTGGAGGCGGTATAAATAAAACAGATGCAGAATTCCATGAGAATCTTAGCATGATCAAAGAGATGAAACAGAAATTTAATGCACAAATCTTTTTCGGGCATGATATTAAACAGACAAATGAATGGCAAAACAGAGGATGGATTGATTAATACAATCTGGCAAATTTCTAAACAGAAAACAATAGAAACCTTATTATAACGAAAAATAAGATTAAAGTCTCCAGAGTGTGATATATTTTTTTGTATACATACCAGAGGCTTTTATTTATTCTAAGCCATTTATCCACATATGTTCATAATATGGGGATAATTCTGGGGATAAGTTAAATGATTTAAAGCGGGTTAATTTGGGTAATATCGAAATATATATTATTGAAACTTGCACGAGAGGGGTTGTTCATATGAAGTATACCATCAAAGGTAAACAAACAGGTGTTACAAATGCGATGCAGAAGAAAGCAATTAAGAAGATAGGCAAGTTTGAAAGGTTTTTTAAGCCCGATTCTGAAGCTGTAATTTCCTTTAGAATTGAGAAGGATCGGTACACATTTGAAACAGCAATATATTCAGGGGGCACAATAATTAGAGCTGAAGAGTGCAGTAATGATATGTATGGTTCGATGGATATGGTAGTTGAAAAACTAGAAAGGCAGATAAGAAAACATAAAACAAAATTAGGTAAGAAAATACATCAGGATGCAATGATTCCGGAGAATTTTAATATCATTGAGAAAATAGATGAAGATGAAAGTTACGATGTTGTAAGAACAAAACGTTTTCCATTAAAGCCTATGGACGTTGAAGAGGCAATATTGCAAATGAATCTGTTATCACATAGTTTTTTTGTCTTTATTAATGCGGATACTGAAACGGTAAACGTGGTCTATAAGCGTAAAGATGGAAGATACGGGCTTATTGAGCCAGAATTTTAGATATTTGTACTGTGGGGCACATTCACTTGTGCCCCTGAAATTATTTTAAAGATTATCATTGACAAAAATTAATCATTCTTGTTTAGAACTTACAAATTTATGGTATACATTTTATTAATAAAGGAATGAATCTTGTTCCTCCGCTATTATATATGAATTAATTTGCTTCTTTAAGCGGAGCGTACAAGTTTAAGAATAATATTGAATGATAAATAAGTAGATGTACCCTTTTTGTGGGAAGATTCTATCGTAGATTGGAAGGGGTTTAGCATGCTTTTAAGAGATTGTGCCGGTGGTGTTGTATTTTACGATGACACGGTTTTTCTCATTTTAAACGAGAAAAATGAGTGGGTTATGCCAAAAGGATTAATAATGAACGGAGAGAACCCTCAAGATGCAGCAATCAGAAGAGTATTTGAGGAAACTGCTATTACCGGTACCATAGTGGAGCAAGCAGGCAGGACATATTATGAGTTTTATTCGATTACGAGGCAAAAGCCGGTGTGTAACCGTATTGCATGGTATATAATGCAAACAGACAATGACAAGTTTCAGATTTCCGAACCAGATAAATACTCTGAAGGCGGTTTTTTTGATATACCCACAGCCCTTGATATGATAACCTATAGTCAGGACAAATCACTGGTAATGCAGTCTTATAAAAAACTTTGTGACAAGTTAGGGAAGAAGCCTATAATCTAAGAATATTAGAAAATAGCGCATCTTCCCTTCTCAAAAAAAGGGGGGGGAGCCGCACTGTGAGGAAAATAAGCAGTAAGATCATCTTTACAGCTATTGTTGTATGTCTTTTGTCCACATTAATACTCGGCATATATTCAATGCTCACCATGAAAAACTTAAACAATATTCAAATCGAAGAAATGAAGCGAATCTACAATGAGAACTTTGACATTAACGTTAAATATGAGGTCGAAACGGCTGTTAGTATGCTTCAGGTCATCTATAATAAATATGAGGCCGGAGAAATGAGCCTGGAAGAAGCGAAAAAACTGGGAGCTGATCTTTTAAGGGATTTAAGGTTTGGAGAAGAAGGCTATTTCTGGACTGACACCTCAAAAGGAGTAAATGTTGTGCTCCTTGGAAGTAAAACAGAGGGAACAAACAGATATGATGCCCAAGACGTCAATGGAACGTATTTTATACAAAATATAATTAAAGCAGGAATGGACGGGGGCGGTTATTCAGAATGGTGGTTCCCGAAGAAAGATGAGACGGAGCCTTCTCCTAAAAGGGGATATTCTCTATATTTCGAGCCTTTTGACTGGGTAGTAGGTACAGGTAATTACATAGATGACATTGATGCTGTACTTGAAGCTAGAACTATGGAATACAAACAATCAAACAGTAAATATACCGCTGCTCTTATTGGTTTTGCATCTTTTGCAAGTGTCTTGTCAATACTTCTTGCGCTTTTTATGGGGAAAAGAATTTCCAAACCAATATCCGGTGTTACAAATATATTAAACAGAACATCTAAATTTGATTTGTCTGAAGACAATCAACTCGATTTAATACTCACGAAATATAAGGATGAAACAGGGGTAATGGCTAAGGCCCTTAAAAATGTGCGGGAATCTCTGCGCAAAATGGTGATTGACATTGCTTCTGCTTCAGACAGCATATCCCAGAGTGCGTCAATTGTATCAGATGCGGCCAATGATCTTAATTTACAAGCAACTGAATCATCTGCAATAATAGAAGAACTTTCGGCAGGGCTGGAAGAAACTGCGGCATCATCCGAAGAAATGAGTGCTGCATCCAATTTGATTGAAACATCAATTAATGGAATTCTGACAAAAGCAGAGGAAGGAACTTTGAAAGCGGCAGAAATAGACGAAAGAGCTAAGATCCTCAAAGAAAAGTCAGTTAAATCAAATCAGTCATCAAAGGAAGTGTACCGGACCACAAAAGATATGGTGGAAAAAGCTATTGCCAATTCACAAATTGCAAACGAAATCACTGTTCTTACCGAGGCTATACTTGGCATAGCCTCCCAAACAAATCTTCTGTCATTAAATGCTTCAATTGAAGCGGCAAGAGCAGGTGAGGCTGGTCGGGGCTTTACCGTAGTGGCAGATGAAATAAAACAGTTGTCTGAGCAATCAGCCCATATGGCTAATAAAATTCAAAGCACCACCAACGCTGTAATAGTATCAGTTAAAGAATTGTCAGATGCGTCCGAGACACTTCTCAACTTTGTAGACACACAGGTCAATGACGACTATGCGACTATGCTTGAAACTAGTGAGCAATATGCTAGGGACTCTGAATTTATCAACAATCTGGTTACCGACTTCTGTAAGACAGCGGAGGCATTGAATACTTCCATCAGGGATATCACCACTGCAATAAACGAAGTATCAATAACTGTGTCTGAAGGTGCCACAGGAGCATACGATATGGCTGGTAATATGTCAAAAATGCTAGAAAAAGTTGTATCTATTCACGACAACATGAAATCAAACTTGATTGAAGTGGAAAGATTGAACAAGCTGGTAACTGAATTTACGACATGAGCAAATGATATTAACTATTGCAAACAGGACCATGGTTGAATAATACGTCAGTAATCTGTTAAAATGAAGGGTGACTTAAGGTCATCCTTTTTTCATAATGGAGAAAATATTTTGAAAAGTTATAAAACTATAATTAAAGAGGGATATTATCTTCTTGAAGAGAAGCGGTCGCGATTCATTGCCAGAGCAAAGCCTATAACTGCCGAGCAGGAGGCTCTGGATTTTATTCAGGAGATAAAAACTACATGTTGGGATGCAACTCATAATTGTTATGCTTATTCGGTAGATTCGGGTTCTTTATATCAGCGTTACAGCGATGACGGTGAGCCTCAGGGAACTGCGGGCTTGCCTATGCTGGATGTTATCAGAAAGAAAGACCTTCAAAATGTTGTTGTAGTAGTTACCCGCTATTTTGGTGGTACTTTGCTTGGGGCAGGAGGCTTGGTCCGTGCATATGGCAAGGCTTGTGCAGGAGGCTTAGAAAATGCTGGGTTTGTTCTTGTAAAGCCTTGCTTAAAATTCAATATACCGATAGAATATCATCTGTCCGGAAAACTGCAAAACATGTTTTTAAGTGAAGGCTTCATAATCGCAGATACCGAATATACCCATGAGGTGGCGTATACTATTTATTCGCCGATAGAAAAAAAGGAATTACTTGAACACAAAATTCGGGAAATAACCGGCGGTGTATTGCGTATGGATGAAGCCGGGATAGAGAATATTTATATCGATAGTAAAGGAAATGTTTTAGAAAATAAAAATAAGGAAAAAAAAGAGTAAGAGGGTGTTAAAATGGCAGGTCATTCGAAATGGTCAAATATTAAGCGCAAGAAGGAAAAAACAGATTCTCAGAAAGGGAAAATGTTTACGAAGCTTGGGCGTGAAATAGCAATAGCGGTAAGGAGCGGAGGCCCCGATCCTGCATCAAACGCAAGACTCAAAGATGTAATTGCGAAAGCAAAGTCAAATAATATGCCAAATGATTCTATCCAAAGAAGCATAAAAAAGGCCGCAGGTGAAGGGGATAGCACAAATTATGAAGTGATAAACTATGAGGGTTACGGCCCTAATGGTGTAGCAGTTATTGTTGAAACATATACCGATAACAGGAACAGAACGGCCGGTGATGTACGTCACTTATTTGATAAATATGGTGGTAATATGGGAACTACAGGCTGTGTATCATTTATGTTTGATTTAAAGGGGCAGATTATTCTAGAAAAGGAATCCGCCACTGATGAAGATGATTTGATGATACTGGCATTAGAAGCCGGAGCCGAGGATTTTACCGCCGAGGATGAATATTATGAAATACTCACTGCACCAAACGACTTTTCCAAGGTTTGTGAGGAACTTGAAAATGCAGGGCTTGAGTTTGCGTCAGCAGAGATAACAATGCTGCCTACTACCTATACAGAACTTACAGATCCCGAGACCATTGAAAAGATGGAAAAACTTCTAGAACGCCTTGAGGATCATGATGATGTCCAAAATATCTGGCATAACTGGAGCCAGGATTAATTGGAGGATTTATGGAACAGAATAAAAGAGAATTAAGTGCCGTAGAGCTACAAAAAATATTGCCCCACAGATACCCCATGTTATTGGTAGATAAGCTAATTCTGCTGCCACGTGAAGGGGCGACTCAAATTGAACCTGGTATGAAGGTGGCGGGGATAAAAAATGTTACTTTTAATGAACCTTTTTTTACAGGGCATTTTCCTGGTAAGCCTATTATGCCTGGGGTTCTTATAGTTGAAGCATTGGCGCAATGTACATGCGCGGGAGGGCTTCTCTTAGAAGAAAACAGAGGGAAGTTGGGCCTTTTCACCGGCATAGATCAAATGAAATTCAGACGTCAGGTTATACCCGGAGACGTTCTGCTCCTTGAGGCAGAATTCACGGCTTACCGGCGCAACATGGGCAAAGTTGCCGTTAAGGCCAGTGTAGACGGAGTGGTTGCCGCCGAAGGCATAATTAGATTTGCTATGGTAGAAAATGACGGGTAAGGAAACGCCAATGGAAATATTTGCGATGTCAGATTTGCATCTTTCTCTTGGAACTGATAAACCCATGGACATTTTTGGATGGGGAGACCATGTAGCCATTATAAAAGAAAATTGGTGCAACAGAGTTAAAAATGAAGATTATGTCCTGATTCCGGGGGATATCTCTTGGGGAATTAATTTTGAAGAGGCCGGCCCTGACTTTGCTTTTATAGAGGCTTTACCCGGCAAAAAAATTATTTCCAAGGGTAATCATGATTATTGGTGGAGTACACGCAAGAAATTTGATAATTTCTGTGAGGAAAAAGGATATAAAACGATAAGTGTTTTACACAACAACTCGTTTGTTGTGGGCAATTATGCAATATGTGGATCAAGAGGCTGGAAGCCCTTAGATGACGATGATTTTGACGAAGAAGACAAAAAAATTTACTATCGGGAGCTTGAACGGCTGAAACTATCTTTAGAAGAAGGCAAAAAGGCGCAGAAAGAGTTAATTTCAATGCTTCACTACCCTCCCTTTGATTCCAGACACAGGCCTAATGAATTTGCCGGATTATTAAAGGAATATGATGTTAAAATATGCGTTTATGGTCATATTCATGGAAAGGCCAATGAACATTGGAAAGATGAAGAAATTGATGGGATACGTTTTCACTTGGTTTCATGTAATATTATCGGCTTTAACCCTATAAAACTCATGTTGGAAACAAATGTCGACTGTGATATAATCAAATAGTTTATGATATGAAATGTAACATAATTAGGAGGACATACAGATGAGCGTAAAAATCGAAAAGGTTGAGAAAAACCAAGTAAAATTAGAAATCGAAGTTGAAGCTAAGGTATTTGACGAATGCATGAATAAAGCTTTTAATAAGAATAAATCGCGTTTCAATATTCCCGGTTTCAGGAAGGGTAAGGCTCCGAGAAGCATGGTTGAAAGATACTATGGTGAGCAGGTGCTTTATGAGGATGCTATCAATTATGCATGTGCGGATGCCTATGATAATGCCGTAGATGAAAACGATATACATCCGGTTGATAAACCTGAAATTGATATAGTTCAGATTGGAAGTGGCCAGAACTTTATTTTTACTGCCACCGTAACAGTTAAACCCGAAGTTGAGTTAGGTGAGTATAAAGGTCTTTCCGTTGAAAAAGAAGCGGTTGTTGTTACCGAAGAGGACATTGAAAATGAGCTTAAAAAAATCGTAGAAAGAAATTCTAAGCTGGTTAATATTGAAGATCGCCCAGTTGAGAACGGTGATACTTTGAATATAGATTTTGAAGGCAGCGTTGACGGTGTTCCATTCCAGGGTGGTTCTGCAAAGGGGTATACTCTGGTAGTGGGTTCAGGCTCTTTTATTCCCGGTTTTGAAGAACAGCTTGTAGGAGCAAATTTAAACGATGAAGTTGAAGTAAATGTAACATTCCCTGAAGATTATCACAGCGAGGATCTTAAGGGTAAAGCTGCTGTTTTCAAAGTTAAAATTAATGAAATAAAATTAAAACAACTTCCGGAAATAAATGATGAATTTGCATCAGATGTAAGTGAATTTGAAACTCTAGATGAGTATAAAGCAGATATTAGGGTTAAACTTACCGAGCAGGCACAGGCTAAAGCTGACAGGAAATATGAAGAAGATATAATAAAGAAAGCAGTCGATAATTCTACTTGCGATATACCTGAGGTTATGGTCAACAACCGTCTTGATGATATGATGCGCCAAATGGACATGCAGCTTCGTTATCAGGGAATGAACCTAGAAGGATATCTGAATATGATGGGCTTGGAAATAGATAAGTTCAGATCCGACTACAGAGATAATGCTCTTGAAGACGTCAAGACACAGCTTGTTCTGGAGAAGATTGCAGAAACCGAAAACATTATTGCATCTCCGGAAGAGTATGATGCAGAGTTGGAAGAAATGGCCAAGAGATATAACCAATCAGTTGAGGAAATGAAGAAACATTTACGTGATGACGATATAGAATATATCAAGAGCTCTATTGAGCGAAAGAAAACAGTAGAAATGCTAGTTGAGAATTCAAAAGAATAAAAGGAGGTATTTTTATGTCATTAGTTCCGATAGTTGTTGAACAAAGCAGCAGAGGGGAACGTTCCTATGATATTTATTCAAGACTTTTAAAAGATAGAATTATAGTTTTAAGCGATGAGGTAAATGATGTTACCGCAAGTCTTGTAGTTGCACAGATGCTATTTTTAGAAGCAGAAGATCCGGACAAGGACATTCAGCTATACATAAATAGCCCAGGAGGATCTGTCACAGCAGGAATGGCTATTTATGATACTATGCAATATGTTAAATGTGACGTTTCTACCATTTGTATTGGTATGGCTGCAAGCATGGGAGCATTCTTGTTGGCAGCAGGTACCAAAGGAAAACGTTTTTCTCTACCAAACAGTACAATCATGATACATCAGCCCCTTGGCGGAGCAAAAGGCCAGGCTACTGATATTAAGATTCATGCTGAATGGATTTTGAAAGTAAAGAAAACCTTGAATGAGATTTTAAGTGAGAGAACGGGGCAACCCCTTTCCAAAATTGAAATTGATACTGAAAGAGATTATTTTATGAGTGCAGCAGAGGCCAAAGAATATGGCCTGGTAGACCAAGTAATGGAGCGTAGAGTAACGGGGTGAGAAAATGGCGCGTTATGATGATAAAAAGCAGGTAAAATGTTCTTTCTGCGGAAAGACACAGGAACAGGTAAATAGAATAGTAGCCGGTCCTGGAGTTTATATCTGCAATGAGTGTATCGAGCTTTGTTCCGAGATTATTGAAGAGGAATATGAGGATGCTCAAGTTGAGCAACCCCTTGATGAGATACCCAAACCACAGGAAATAAAAAGAATTCTAGATGAATATGTGATCGGACAGGATAGGGCAAAACGCTCTCTCTCAGTGGCTGTTTACAACCACTATAAGCGTATTCGCAATCAAGGCTCGAGGATGGATGTAGAGCTTCAGAAGAGTAATATTCTTCTTATGGGGCCTACCGGATGCGGTAAAACCTATCTGGCACAGACTTTGGCAAAAATATTGAATGTGCCTTTTGCTATCGCCGATGCTACTTCCTTAACTGAGGCAGGCTATGTAGGTGAGGATGTGGAGAATATTCTTCTAAAGCTGATTCAGGCTGCTGATTATGACATTGAACGCGCTGAAAAGGGAATTATCTATATAGACGAGGTTGATAAAATCTCCCGTAAATCAGAGAACCCATCCATTACTCGTGATGTAAGTGGTGAAGGTGTTCAGCAGGCACTGTTGAAGGTATTGGAAGGTACTATGGCTTCGGTTCCGCCTCAGGGAGGCAGAAAGCATCCCCATCAGGAATTTATACAGATAGATACTACAAATATCTTATTTATTTGTGGCGGCGCTTTTGAGGGGCTTGAGAAAATTATTGAAAACCGTATCGGCATGAAAGCAATGGGTTTTGGTGCTAAAGTGCAGAGCCGTGCCCAAAAAGATATCGGTGAGCTATTTGCCCAGATTAACCCTCAGGATTTATTGAAGTACGGGCTGATTCCAGAGTTTGTAGGAAGGTTGCCTGTTGTGGTATCTTTAAATCAGCTGGACAAAGAAGCTCTGGTTGAAATACTGACAAAGCCTAGAAATGCATTGGTTAAGCAATACAAAAGGCTTTTTGAACTTGATGGTGTTCAACTAGAGGTAGAAGAGGAAGCGCTGGAAGTTATAGCGGACAGAGCAATCGAAAGAAAGATTGGTGCCCGCGGGTTGCGTGCAATTATGGAAGATATTATGTTGGACGTTATGTACGACATTCCTTCTACTGACAATGTGGAAAAGTGCATTATCACAAAAGAGACTGTTTTAAACAACCAGCGGCCTAATTTGGTGATAGGAGAGCACAGAAAAAGTATTCCAACAGTAAAAAAGAAGAAGCGGGAAATTGATCCTGCATCATAACAAATACAATAATGAGTAAGAGGTCTCGGAAATATTTCCGAGACCTTTTTTGAAGGCCACTACCACTGTTTCCCAGGAGCGAAGCATGTTCTCAAATATAGCGGCTGTAGCTGATATTTGCCAGCCTGAGCGCCAGCGAAGGATCTATGCGATTTAGCGCTCCGTGACAACATCCGGTTTTCAAGTCTCTGCGCAGTAGCTTTAAACCGATCAGACTTTCTCTTCTTGGGCAAGCCTTGCATAGGACGCACATCTGCTTCTTCGGTCGTTTTACTCCTTCACAAGCAGTGTTACGTCCCAATCCATGTTTTGCTCTAAATCGTAGCAGTCATGCCGCTTAGTTTACCACAACAAAGCAAGTGTTGTGCAAATTATAACTAGGTGGTATGATTAGATGACAACAATAGCTAATAACTCTTTATATAAAATAGATAAAGGAGAAATATATGTTTTCATTTGAAGGCCTGAGCTTAAAAATCGGTGAACTGACAGCACGAATGCCTATAATTCAGGGTGGTATGGGTGTTGGAATTTCATTAAGCGGATTGGCATCGGCTGTTGCCAATACTGGTGGAATTGGTGTTATTTCTGCGGCTGGTATAGGGATGCTAGAAAAAGATTTCGCAAATAATTTCCTTGAGGCGAATTTAAAAGCACTAAGGAATGAAATAAGGAAAGCCAAGGAGAAAACCAAAGGTATTCTCGGAGTTAACATAATGGTCGCAATGTCGAACTTTGCAGAAACGGTTAAAACATCAATTGAAGAAAAAATAGATATTATATTTGCAGGAGCGGGGCTCCCCCTCAATCTTCCTTCGTTTTTAGGCGATGAAAAACATACCAAGTTAGTACCCATTGTTTCATCAGCTAGAGCCATTGGGCTAATTGCAAGGAAGTGGATAAAAAAGTACCGCTACACCCCTGATGCTGTCGTAGTAGAGGGACCTATGGCAGGAGGCCATTTGGGCTTTAATCAAGAACAGCTAACAGACCCGGACTATTCTCTTGAAAAGTTAGTTGTAGAAGTTATAGACGAAGTCAAAAAAATAGAAGATGAAACAGGGAAACAGATACCGGTTATTGCCGGAGGAGGTATTTATACGGGGGAAGACATATACAGAATCACAAGGCTTGGAGCGGCAGGAGTACAGATGGCGACACGCTTTGTGACAACCGAAGAATGTGATGCTTCTATTGATTTCAAAAAAACTTATATTAACTGCAAAAAAGAAGATATAGGAATCATAAAAAGCCCTGTTGGTATGCCAGGTAGAGCTATCGTGAATGATTTTCTACATGATGTGGACGCAGGCAGAAAGAAACCCTATAAATGCCCTTATCATTGTATTGTAACTTGTGACATTGAAAAAAGCCCATACTGTATCGCCCTAGCTCTTATGAATGCCAAGGTAGGAAAGCTAAAACATGGATTTGCCTTCGCAGGTGTCAATGCATATAGAGCCAATGAAATAGTGACTGTTGAGGAGCTTATGAAAACCTTGGCAGAGGAGTATAATCAGGCGGTTACGGAAAATTAAGCGCACAACGAATATTACATTTTAATTTCATTTTAAAAAACAAGAAATATCATGCAAGTTTCTCCTTGGTCTGGATATTCTAAATTGGAAAACAATCCAAGGAGGAGATGTATAATGTTTAAAAGAACATTGGTATCATTATTAAGTGTTTTATTGATTGCGATGATAATTGTAGCTTTGGCAAGCCCCAGCTCGGTTATGGCAGCAGTAGGTCTGACGGGTTCCCAGGGAGGATTTTTTGAGAAGGTAGAAACCAGGACTCTCAATACTATTAAAAAAGGCCTGGAAGACCTAGCAAAAGAAATGGGAGACAGCGATAAGCTGGCATATACTTCTGATGATGGAATTGCAGATGTTATTGTGGAAAGAAAAAGCAAGGAAATATCAGTGAGCATAGTTATTGATGGCAACAAACTGTCAGAAATGACATATAAGGATTTTAGCAAGGTAAATAATCTGGCAAAAGAATATCTGAATCCGATTTTAAACGAACAACAGACTATGGGCCTATGCTCACTCTTTTTCAGTGATGCCTGTGATAAATATTACAAAGGCATAGCAAAAATAGAACTTACCAAAAAGCAGGACGGAATTACTATTGACTGCCTTGGAGATACAGCTTCAGGAAAGATAAGCGTCAATATGACAAGTACAATACCGGAAAAAACCTCATTTTTTGAAAGGCTGAGATTACGACTATTTTCGAAATAAAAAACAGGGGACAATCCCCTGTTTTTTTATATGGGAGCTGTTTTATCAGTGGTTAACTATTATGTCTTAAACATGCTTTGCATTAAGAACAGATGTTTGTTAAAATAAAATTTGAAATTCTAGTTATAATAATTCTATTTGTGTTCGGTATAGCATGTGATAAAATTTTCTTGATTGCATAAAAGAGTATGCTATGCTTAATACACATTATAAAGTAGTAGGAGTGACAAAATGTCTGCAAGACAAAAGAAAAACTACGGAAATGAAAGCATTACATCATTAAAAGGTGCCGACAGAGTCAGGCTAAGGCCGGCAGTTATTTTTGGCTCAGATGGATTGGAAGGCTGCCAACATTCATTCTTTGAGATTTTATCAAACTCAATTGACGAAGCCAGAGAAGGCTATGGAAAATTAATCAAGGTAATCCGGCACAAAGATTATTCTATTACAATAGAGGACCAAGGTCGCGGAGTTCCTGTGGATTACAACCAAAAAGAGGAGAGATATAACTGGGAGCTGGTTTTTTGCGAACTGTATGCCGGAGGGAAATACTCCAACAATACCGCCGAGAACTATGAATTTGCTCTCGGATTAAATGGTCTAGGTGCGTGTGCAACCCAGTACAGCTCTGAATATATGGATGTCACTGTTTATCGTGATGGATATAAATATGAACTTCATTTCGAGAAAGGTAACAATGTTGGTGGCTTAAAAAAAACAAAGTGCGATTATGAACACACAGGTACAAAGCACACCTGGAAGCCGGATAGAGAGGTTTTTACCGATATAAAGATTCCAGTGGAATTTTATAGAGATACTTTAAAGAGGCAGGCAGTCGTTAATGCCGGGCTTGTCTTTTTGTTTGTTGATGAGGAAAGCGAAGCCACAGAAACATTTGTTTATGAAAACGGAATTATTGACTATGTTGCCGAGTTAAGCCAGGATAAGGGTATGACAAAGCCTTGCTTCTATGAGGGAACAGCCAGAGGCAAAGACCGTGAAGATAAACCTGAATATAAAGTCAAAATGGAAATAGCCTTTTGCTTCAACAATGAGATAAATACCATACAATACTACCATAATTCCAGCTGGTTAGAATATGGTGGCGCACCGGATAAGGCGGTTAGAAATGCTTTTGTAAATGAGCTGGACAAGTATTTAAAAAACAATAATAAATACAATAAAAATGAAAGCAAGATAACCTTTAGCGATATAGAGGACAGCCTTATACTTATTACAAACACTTTTTCCACTTTGACAAGCTATGAAAACCAAACTAAAAAGGCTATAAGTAATAAGTTTATTCAAGAGGCAATTACCTCATTTTTGAAAGAGCAGCTTGAAATATATCTAATTGAGAATAAGGAAGAAGCCGAGAAAATTTGCGCCCAAGTTCTTATTAATAAGCGGAGTAGAGAATCGGCGGAAAAAGCAAGAATAGATGTGAAGAAGAAGCTTGGCGGGGCTATGGATATATCCAGCCGAGTTAAGAAATTTGTTGATTGCAGAAGTAAGGACCTAAACAAAAGAGAGCTCTACATAGTGGAAGGTGATTCAGCATTAGGCTCGGTAAAAATGGGCAGAGACAGCGAATTTCAAGCCATTATGCCGGTAAGAGGTAAAATACTTAATTGTCTTAAAGCTGATTACAGCGGAATTTTCAGAAGTGATATAATTGTAGACTTAATAAAGGTTTTAGGGTGCGGTGTTGAGATTAGATCAAAACACAATAAAGATTTAAGCACATTTGATTATGAAAATCTTAAATGGAATAAAATAATTATCTGCACTGATGCTGATGTAGACGGGTATCAGATCAGGACACTTATATTAGCCATGCTTTATAGGTTGGTGCCGACCCTTATAGAAAGGGGCCGGGTATATATAGCCGAATCACCATTGTTTGAAATAAGCGCTAAAGGCAAGAGCTATTTTGCATATACAGAACAGGAGAAGCAGGAAATTGTTGAGAAACTTAAAGGCCAGAAGGTGACTATTCAAAGATCTAAGGGCTTAGGCGAAAATGACCCGGAAATGATGTGGGACACCACAATGAATCCGGAAACACGCCGGCTAATCAAGGTGATGCCTGACGATATAGAAGATACCCAGAAGTTTTTTGACCTGCTGCTAGGGGATAACCTACAAGGTCGTAAGGACTATATTTCCGAGCACGGCCATGAGTATATGGAACTGATTGATGTATCATAATTGATGTGGGATTCTTGCAGCCGCCCACCTGTTAACATATGCTAGCGGATGCAAGGATGAATAAGGAGTACAACTATGAACGGTAAACATATTGAACAGAAGATTGTGGACACCTTAAAGGTTAATTATATGCCTTACGCTATGAGCGTAATTGTTTCACGCGCCATTCCAGAGATTGATGGGCTTAAACCTTCACACCGTAAGCTGCTTTATACCATGTATAAAATGGGGCTATTAAAGGGCACGAAAACTAAATCAGCCAATGTCGTGGGTCAAACGATGAAGTTAAATCCCCATGGAGATATGGCAATATATGAAACCATGGTGCGGCTGACAACCGGCAACATGGCTCTTTTACATCCCCTTGTTGAATCAAAAGGTAATCTTGGCCGAGTATACTCCAGGGATATGAGGTTTGCAGCACCCCGATATACTGAAGTTAAACTTGCTCCTATAAGTGAAGAATTGTTCAGAGATATTGACAAAGATAATGTTGATTTTATAGATAACTACGATGGAACCATGAAGGAGCCAGTACTCCTTCCAGCGGTATTTCCCAATATTCTAGTAAACCCCAATCAAGGTATAGCGGTGGGTATGGCTAGTAATATCTGCAGCTTCAATTTAAAAGAGATATGTAATGCAACCATAGCATACATAAAAAATGATGATATAGATTTAATGAAATATTTAAAGGCTCCGGACTTTTCTACCGGAGGTCAGATTATTTTAAACGAACAAGAAATGCGCAAAATTTACGCTACGGGAAGAGGCTCTTTTAAAGTCCGTGCTAAATATCGCTTTGATAAAGAAAACAGCTGTATAGATATTTACGAGATTCCCTACACCACATCAACGGAAGCAATAATTGAAGCTGTTGCTACTTTAATTAAATCAGGAAAAATGAGGGAAATTAGTGATGTAAGGGATGAAACCGACCTTGAAGGCCTCAAGATAACAATTGATATTAAGAAGAACAGTGACCCGGATGACATAATGAACAAGCTTTATAAGCTTACTCCATTAGAAGACAGCTTTGGATGCAATTTTAATATCTTAATTGGGCAGAAACCTATGGTCATGGGAATTCTGGAGATTCTTGATCACTGGATTCAGTTTAGAATGGACTGTATTAGAAGAAAATCGGAGTTTGACATTAAGAAGAAGAGTGAAGCGCTCCATCTATTAACTGGGCTTTCTAAAATACTTCTGGATATTGATAAAGCCCTTCGTATAATACGAAGTACAGAACAAGATGCCCAAGTGGTGCCGAACTTAATGAAGGGTTTCGGAATTGATAAAATTCAAGCCGAATTCATTGCCGAGATTAAGCTTAGAAATTTAAACAGGGAATATATTCTAAGGCAAACCTCCGACATTGAAAAACTAAAAAATGAAATAGAAGATTTAAAGGATATTGTGGCGCATGATGCCAGAGTATTAGAAATAATATGCAACCAACTGGAGGAAATTTCTAAGAAATACGGACAGGATAGGAAAACCGAGATAATCGGCGAAGAGTTTATTGAAGAAGTTTCCGCCGAGAATTTTATAGAAGATTATAACCTTCGTCTCTTTTTAACCAATCAGGGCTATTTAAAAAAGATTTCCCTGATATCCTTGCGGTCTTCAGGCGAGCAGAAACTCAAGGATGATGATTTTATAATACAGGAAATCGAGACTCACAATAAGGCTGATTTGCTGCTCTTTTCAAATAAATTTGTGGTTTATAAAACGAGAATTCACGAGCTGCCTGACAGCAAAGCAAGTCAGTTGGGTGATTATCTTAGCAATATTCTAAGTCTGGAACCGGGAGAGGAAATTATAAAGATACATGCTACCGATAACTATTCGGGACATTTCCTCTTTGCCTATGAAAATGGGAAAATGGCTAAAATTCCTGTCTCCAGTTATGCAACCAAAACCAATAGAAAAAAGCTTTCTAATGCCTATTATGCCGAATCTCCCCTGGTAGAAATGTTCTTTTTGGAAGAGGACATGGAATTTGCTGCATTCAGTAGCATAGATAAGGTTCTGGTATTTAATACTTCACAGATTAACCCAAAGGCTACGCGTGATTCTCAGGGAGTATGGGTTTTAAAATCAAAAAAAGGCAGTACTCTTAGCAAGATAGTACCGCTTAGTGAATCTAATTTGAAAGATCCGGAGTATTATAGGGCTAACGTACCGGCTATAGGCTGCTATCTTAAGGAAGAAGACAAAGAGGATACTCAAATGAGTTTGCTGTAAATACAATTCTTATTTATTAGTTTCAGACATTTCTTTAAGTCGGCTGTATTGATTCATGTAAGCGGAGGGGAAAGCTGATGGAGGATATAGTCCAAATAAGAAAATGCTTAAGTGGACAAAAAGATGCCTTCGAATACTTGGTCACAAAATATAAAAATCTTGTATACAGTATTGCTTTAAACAGCCTCATAAACAAGAATGAGGCTGCAGATGTGACCCAAGAAGTTTTTTTGAAGGCATGGGCCAATTTATCACGATATAATCCCGAATTCAGCTTTAAAACCTGGATAGCAAGAATTACTGTTAACCATTGTATTAATCTGAACCAAAAAAGCAAGCGAATTACAACTTGGGATGACGAAGAAATGGAAAAAATAGTTGCAGACAGTGAAAGCCCGGAAGAAGCTACGTTAGACGGAGAAAGACGAAAGGATATAATAGATGCCATAAACAGCCTACCTGAGAAATATCGTATCGTCATTCAGCTTTACCATCAGCAATCCTTAAGTTATGAGGAAATATGCAATATAACGAGTAATCCCATGAGCATTGTCAAGAATAGAATTTACCGGGCTAGAAAGATGCTTGCAGAAAAGCTAAGTAAGTATTCACAAAAGGCTTTAAAGAAAGGGGAAGAATCATGGATTGCAGACAAGCATGGAACCTGATGATGAAAGGCTTTGATAAAGAAATATCACAGCTTCAGGAAAAAGAACTGAATATGCATTTGGATGTATGCGACTCATGCAAAACAAGATTTGAAAACCTTAACGAGGCATTTGCAGCGTTGGATGCAACAGATATAGAGGCTCCGCCAGATATTGAAAAAACAGTAATGGCAAAGCTGAATTCGGTAAAACACAAAAGGGACTTTCTGATGCCATACGTGATTTCTAACCTTATTGTATTTGTAGGAATAATTGCTTTATGGTTAGACAATATTTTTAGAATTGGAATATTTGAATTTCTTAAAGATGCTTTCAATGAAGTTGTTTTAGCATACAATACTTCAACAGCAGTTTTTACAGTTCTCCAAATTCTAGTCACATATTTTATTAAGCCAGTATTAAATATTATCATAAGTGCTGGCTTGATCTATGGAGTTTTAAGTATAATATTAACGCTGCAGAGAATGCGCAGACGTCATGTTTCTGTACGTTAACATGTGGAGGTTTTCTTATGAAAAAGAGATGTATGGTTTTAATATGTTCGGTGTTGACGATTTTTATATTAGTAGGCACTGCCTTTGCTTTTGCAGCTAATGAAAATCCTATAGTTTCAGCCGACCAGATTCGGACAGGAGATTTTATTACGGGAGGGAACACTGTAATAAACGACGGATTAATAATGGGAGATTTTATTGCCGGTGCACAGATACTGAAAAATTCAGGTGAAGTAGGGGGCGATTTGATAGCCGCAAGTAATGAAATTACTATTGGCGGGCATGTTAAGGGTAGTGTTCGTACAGGTTCCAGTATTATTAGTATTTCGGCTACTATTGACCGAAACGCTATGATTTTCGCTTCAAACATTGTCATAAGTGAGAATGCGGAAATTAAGCGCAACGCATATCTTTTCGGTGCTGCTGTTACTTCCTCAGGTACAGTATTAGGAGACACCAGTATATTTGCAGGAGATATCACCCTCGGAGGGACTTATGAGGGTAATGTAAAAATAAACGGTATGCAAGAGGGCTCGACATTCAGGATAAATCCCGGGACAGTGATTAAAGGAAAACTAATATATGAGGGCATTACAAAATACGAAATCCCTTCAGATGTTCAGGTGGGAGATTATGAATTTATCAAGATTGAACCTATGGGTAAGCAGGAAAATAATCAAAGACTTAATTTATGGAACATAATTAAAAGAATAGTTACTTTGTTTGTTTACTACCTCTTTGCATTACTATTATATAAACTGTTTCCAAGATTCTTTGCTCGTTCAGGCGACTTTATTGAGGCAAAGCCATTATCTGCTGCAGGTATAGGCATAGCTACCTTGGGAAGCTTGGTGGCAGGAAGCATTTTATTAATCTTACTTCTAGTTTTAGCTGTCTTTATTATCAAAGGCTCTGTATTTCTATTTGGAGCATTGTTGTTTGCCTTTGTAGCTGCCATAACAATTTTATTTGCAGATATTCCGGTATCATTGTGGCTGGGCAATATAATAACAAATAGAAGATTCGGTGTTGCAGGAAGATTGGCTATTGGAATCGGAACTATTGCAGTCACAAAAATTGTTCTGGATGTATTGAAAGGCATAGCGTTAATGGCACCTATAATCGGAGTTATTTCATTTATAATCAATATCGCTATCTGGATATTTGGTACAGGAGCAATTATAAAAATTATTTTTGAGACAGGTAAGGCAGCAAATCGACAAGCGGATGCTGAGGAAATGATTTTTGAAAGCAATGTAAACACAGAAATTTAACAAAAAAAGATCTTAACCGTTATCGAGGTCAAAGACCCACCACCTAAGAAGTGTGGAAATATCGTTATAATGACGGGCAAAGCCCTTATTAAATGTAAACCAGCAAATACCGATGCAAACGCCTCGGTATTTGTTTTTGCCTATTAGATACAAAATATGATAACATAAAAAAAGGACAAGAGAGACATGCACATTTTCTTGTGATATGGCCAACCCTACCCTGAATATCTTAGTACAAAGATATACATAGGGATGGGATAATACATGATTGTTTTAGTTAAGAGAAAAAACGCCGTATTAATTCTTCTTATACTGTTTTTGTCGGTAGCCATATTTAGTATTGATGGAGGAACTGCGCCAATAGCCGAAACTATCAAAGAGAGCGGTGGTACCGTGGTAGTTTTGGATCCTGGTCATGGAGGAGAAGACCCGGGAAAGGTGAGTAATTATTCCAGCTTGGCCGAAAAAGACCTTAATTTGAGAATTGCTCAGCTATTAAAAGACCTCCTTGAACAAGATGGCTATATTGTCCACATGACTAGAACAGAGGATAAACTGAATTATTCGGAAGGAACGAAGGAAATATATCAAAAACGTAAGCAAGATCTTACCGCAAGAAAAAAATTCATTGATCAAAGCGGGGCTGATGTAGCGATTAGCATTCATATGAACAGCTTTTCGGATACAAAATATTACGGAGCGCAAACATTTTATCCGCCATCCTCGATAGATAGTGAAAGACTTGCAAAAAACATACAGAACTCGATGATTTCTGTTTGTGATACAACAAACAAGCGTACTGCATTACTAAAAAAAGAACGCATTATGATTTTTAGAGATCTTAAGGTGCCTACGGTCTTGGTGGAATGCGGCTTTCTCTCGAATCAGGAAGAGGAGGCAAAGCTGAAAACTATTGAGTATCAGGAACTTCTTGCTAAGGGTATAAAGCATGGAATTGATAGTTTTTTCGGAAAAGAGTAAACAGAATAAAAAAAAAACCGATAATATAAATAGTTAGTTATTATTTTACAAAAGATGGAGAGTACTTAATTATGTACCTACAGTATTGTTTAATTGCTAATATGGCGATATGTGTGCTGAGCCTTATCCTTTTCTACGTAATGAAAAAGAAGAATCAAGCAAGCAGAGAAAATACTATTACGTTAGTATTTAGCACTGTTCTTGCCATGGCTTGTGCTACATTTGCACCACTAATCTCAGATTATTTCATTAATAATTTGTCTTTTAATATTGTGGGGTCAGTATTGGTTTCCATTGTTACTCTACTGACTCTAGCCTTGGCAGTTTTTTATCTTATCCTTCCAAAAGTAGTTAAGTGGTCGGAGAATAAGGCGGAAGAAACCGCAGAAGCTGAAGAGAAAACTGAAGAAAAAACTGAAGAGAAAGCTGAAGAAGGCAAATCTGAGAGCATTATAGAAAAAATAATCAGTGCTTTTGCCCAGCCTCGACCACCTGAGAAAGAGGAAGAGGAACAGAAAAATGATGAAATGAATATAACTGAAGCAGACATAACGGGAGAAGAAGCGATTACACTAGAGGATGATACTACAATAGAAATTGAACTGCCATCAGCTGAAAACCTTGAAGAGGCAGAGCCGGAGGTCTATGAGATAATGGAAGAGACAGAGCCGGAGGTCTATGAGATAACGGAAGAGACAGAGCCGGAAGTCTATGAGATAACGGAAGAATCAGAGCCGGAAATCTATGAGATAACAGAAGAGGCAGAGCCGGAGGTCTATGAGATAACGGAAGAATCAGAGCCGGAGGTCTATGAGATAACGGAAGAATCAGAGCCGGAGGTCTATGAGATAACAGAAGAGACAGAGCCGGAAATCTATGAGATAACAGAAGAGGTAGAGCCGGAGGTCTATGAGATAACAGAAGAGGTAGAGCCGGAGGTCTATGAGATAACGGAAGAATCAGAGCCGGAGGTCTATGAGATAACAGAAGAGACAGAGCCGGAAGTCTATGAAATAACGGAAGAGGTAGAACCACCG
>JAAYNX010000032.1 GCA_012520615.1 Clostridiaceae bacterium
ATTATAAAACCCCACAGCAGGTTGAAGATGAGATTCTTGCAGCTTAGTAATCTTTCTCTACGTATTAATATCATGCAGAGAGAAAATGTTCAACTTTCCGTGTCCATAGTTATATACTAACACCAGTATGCTAATTCAACAAACCCATTATCAAAACTAATAATACCGGTTGCCTTAAAAATTCGTTTTGTAGTATCTGAATACTCACGAATCTGATCAAGTATCTTTGACAAAGAAAACTGCTTAAACATATAAATATTTAAATTTCCTTCAAACATTTTCTTATATTGCTTAGCAAATTCGATTGTTGTTGGCCTATCCCCCGTTTTTTGAGTAAATACATTCTGACCACACCCAAATGCTTTATTAAGCATGGCTTTGTTATTTTCAAAGAATGTAAGCAATTTGTCTATTGTTGCAGAAGATGGATTCTCTACATAATCAAATAGAAGATTATAATATGCCCAGTATACATCAACTCCTGCATTACTTTTTCTATTTTTATAATTATCTCGGAATACAGTTTCTGATATCCTTTCATTTGTATGTATCTCTACCGGAATATCAATCGAAACACCCGAAACAATATCTCCTTCTCTATAATCAGAAACATATTGTTCGATATCTGAAAAATTCGAATATGGACTTAATCCCTGAACAAGCTCAGAAAACTCATTTTCTGACAACCTATGACGTTTTAATAATGCAAAAATGGCCAAATTAAATGGCGAATAGTATTTTTCTCCTTCTGAATCAAATAATCGCAGTTTCATCAGCTGACGCAAATAAACTATATTAACTCCATCTATAGGGAGCATAGTTTCCAAATCATCTTTTCTCAGTTTTTTTAAATCAAGAAGAAGTTCTCCAACAGGTGATATTTCTCTACCTTCATCTGTGAATCCCAATTTCACCAAATTACTTGTATAATGCCTAGCCCTATCTTCTATTCCTAAATCAAATTGCTTAACAAGACTTTGGAACACAAAACTATTCTTTTGAATCCACGCCATATCTTGAGTTTGAACAGCTGTTGCAAACGCTTTATTACTTTCAAGTGTTTCAACAAGTTTATCATATGGACCATGTTTCCCAAAAACCTCTGGGGATAATTCTATAGCCTGTCTATAAAACTCATACTGTGCCAAACTCTCCGGCATAGAGGCCCAATTCATTTTTTGCTCATTCTGAATATCATCTAAGATTGTTAAATAGCCTTGCAATGCATTAATTACATCATTTCTTCTTCCATTTGTATCCATCAGATTAAAAATCTGACCTTCTTTTATTCTCATAATAGCCTCCTAATAATTCACAACAAGTATTTCCCTCGTTTTTTGTTCCTTATTTTTTCTTTGATAACTTGCATTATTATATGAGTAATTCAAATCTATCATTTTGTAGTTTGGTCTAGATTCTATCCATTTTCTTAACAAAACATTTTCTCTTCCCTTTGATTCCAAAACATTAGATAACGCAAATTGTATACCTCTGTTTGATAACTCATCAAGCATTTGAAGTAAATCCTCTTCGTCACCTTCTGACCACCCCCCCTGCTCATTATAAGCAGCACAAGTAATTAAATACGGTGGATCAGCATACACAAAATCTTTACCCGTAAGTTTGTCAATTTCTATCTTCCTAAAATCTCTATGCATAAATGTGGCATTTTGATTTTGAATCAATTCCATAAAGTTTTCGACTTTACAATACATTTTCTGATTGAAATCCCTTTTGCCCGGCGGCAAATTAAATTCCCCATTTCTATTGAATCTGATTTGATTATTAAATGCATACACAATTAGCACATACAACATAACATAATAATCCGCATTTCTTTCTTTCAATGCATTAAAGTCTGCTCTGAGTTTCATGTATTTATCCCTATTATATGCTCCTAATCCTTCTGAACTATTACAGTTATAGAAATCATACCCATATAACTTTACATCCGACAAACCATAACTTTTTATTACTGTTTCTATTTTTTCAATAAAGTATGCTGGCTCTAAAGTCTGCATAACAGAATAAAGATTAATCAATGGCTCACAACTATCATTATAAATATATTTTTTAGCGCAAACATTAATTCCAACATTACAACCACCACAAAACAAATCAACAAAACAATTTATTTCCTTAGGAAAAAGTGGCAGAATCTGTGGCAACAATTTGTATTTTCCGCCAGTGTAATTTAGTGGCGATTGAATCATTTTATTCCTCCTCATTACATATGCATAAGAATAATCTCTCTTGATTATCTTCTATATCCGACTTCCCAGTTGTAAAAGCTTTATACTCCTCAGAAAATACCTTTACTTTTCCTTTAGCACAAAGAATTCTAAAAATATCCTCATCAGATATTCTTGCATTTGAACGGTCATTCCCTTTTTTAGCCATATTATTGTAAGACAATACAATATATCTACATTTCAAATTTGAAATCAAATCCTCAAATGCCTCTGCTGCACTTCTGGTACAATATTTACTCTTTAATGCTGTCCTATCCATTTTCTTTGCAACACCAAAGACTTCCGGCTTTTCCCATCTGGCTACATTCTCAAGTAAATGGTATGCATCGCAATACTGCCTTGAATTATATGGAGGGTCAATATAAACTAAATCAGCGACAATTTCACCCGCCAAATCATTCGAATCTATATTGTAACATTTATTCTTTTTATTATTCGTTGTGCTTGCTTCCGGTAATAATAACTCTAAATGCATATCAAATTCTACTCCTTGACGATATGCATCATAATGTCCGCAAGTTTTTGCAATTTTATCCATTGCATAAAGAAGTGAAGTTATTAATATTGCTCTTTCCCTCTCATTTATTTCTTTGTTTGCATATTTAGTCTCTATATCCTCTCGGATAAATCCAATTTTTGAACAATCATCATGACTGAAATATGTATCAGAAAAATTTATGGTCATATAATTCTCTTCATTAATGACCATGGCATTATACTCATCAATTATGGTTTCTATTTTTTTTCTACTATACTTTCGTGGTGAAAACCATGCAAAGTTAGAAATATAATTACTGTACATAATATCGTTGGTTATTAACTGCTTGTCCTGAAAAGCTGACGCAACTGCACCAGTTCCCGAAAAAATATCTACAACAATTTCAATATCTGTACACTCTGAATCCACAACCTTTTTAATAAATGGTAAAAGTTTATATTTATTTCCAAGGTATCTTCTATTATTTATATTCGTAGACTTAGCCATTTGTACTACCTCTTTCAATATTAGTATCAATCAAAAATTCAACATTGTTCTTTTCGCAGTATTCTTTAATAGTGCGTAAAGCTTTGTATGTTGGTTGCGTTTTCCCCGTTTCCCAACGATTAACTGTTGCGAAAGAAACACCTAGTTCCTTTGCAAATGCCTCTTGACTAAGTAAACACTCTTGTCTTAAAGTTTTTATTTTCTCTGAAAAACCCATGTTCTCACCTCAAAAATATCAATAATAAACAGCTAAAAGCTATAGCAAAATTATAACATTCTTATAACATTTTATCAACAAGAAAAAGCCACATTCCCGGCAGCATTTCTACCTAGGATTTGTGGCCTTATCATCAATTTATATATTTAAGTAATCCATTACTACTAAGGAATTATCCCCAAACATTTGCCTTTATCCCCTCTCCGGCTCAGACCTTAGTAGTCGAAACCGTAGTATTTATGCAGGGTCGCGGTACATTATGCCCTACTTTGCCCCAGTTCACCAAAGTCCAATTTATTGTACAACTCAGCTGCCATGGCATACATGAGATATATTGTACAGTCTTAATATATCATAAATAAAAAACTTGTAAATCCTCATTCCCTTTTATAGAGCATGAACTAGTTCGAAGATTAGGAACTTAAAGGATACGCATACACG
>JAAYNX010000108.1 GCA_012520615.1 Clostridiaceae bacterium
ATCTTGCATGATATTTCGTACACTGTTCAATTTTCAATGTCCATGCCGTTGCTTTTTTTTAATTCGGCTTTCTGTCTTGCTTTCGAGCTTTTTTTCTCTCGTTAGCGGAGACAGCTTTTATATCTTATCACCGTTAATTGCTGTTGTCAAGAACTTTTTTTATTTTTTTTGAATCTTTGTTCTTGGCTTTGCGTTTCGCAACGGATTTTTAGTTTACCACCATCTAATTATTATGTCAAGCCTATTTTCGACATTTTTTAATCTTTTTTTCATTAGGATGGAGGCCACTTAGTTTTGCTTCACGTATATTTAATATGATATATAAGTATAATATGTGAAGGTAATCACTATATCCATTGTATATGCACTTTTCAGCTTGTTCGCAGGAACAGCTTTATTATAATAGCCTATACTTTTTCC
Organism: Clostridiaceae bacterium; assembly: GCA_012520615.1. Lineage (GTDB taxonomy): Bacteria > Bacillota > Clostridia > DSM-8532 > DSM-8532 > DTU059. The sequence continues at coordinate 421 of JAAYNX010000108.1, forward strand.
CGTGTCAAGAGAATACGAAAAGAATTATACTGGTATTTTTCAACAACTTGATTTATAATAGTCAAGTATGATTATATATTGTACAGATAATTGATAAATTCTTGTCAATTATTTACCCCCCCTAATATACTCTATTTTAAAAGGGTACCTCGTAAGTCGAGATACCCATCTTTTTTTTATTAGCATATATGCTTGTATTATTCTATTCTGAGTCTTCTGAATCTAATATCGCTTCTGTATTCTGGTCGGCCTCATTCTCCGGAACGTCCTCTTCTGTTTCTTCTTCTTCTTCCTCATAAGGAATTCTGGTTAATGATACTACTCTATTTTCCTCCGATGTACGCATTAAAGTGACACCTTGTGTCACACGGCTTAAAATGCTTATTTCATCTACGTGCATCCTTATAATAGTACCATCGGATGAGATCAATAAAAGATCATCATCATCGGAAACCGACATTGCTCCAATCAGCAACCCGGTCCTGTCTGTAACACGATATGTCAGAACACCTTTTCCGCCTCTGTTTTGTACCTTATATTCGTCTAAATCCGTCCGCTTTCCGAAACCATTTACAGTTACCACAAGCAGCGTAGTGTTTTCAAAATAAGGTACCATTGATATAACCTTATCATTTTGATCCAGTCGTATGCCCATAACACCCATTGATGTTCTGCCCATTGGCCTTACATCCTTTTCACTGAAACGAATAGACATTCCATTCTCAGTTACAAGAATAATATCATAAGATCCGTCTGTTAAACGGGTTCCTATAAGCTCGTCCCCTTCTTTAAGGGTTATTGCAGCAATACCGCCCTTACGTATATTCTCATACTGTTCTAAAGGAGTCTTTTTAATCATACCTTGTTTGGTAGCCATGACAAGGTACATATCTTTTTCATCACCGTGAATTTTAATTCCTGCGGTTACCTTTTCATCGCTATCCAATTGAAGAAGATTAACAATAGCCGTTCCCCGTGCTTGTCGACCCGCCTCGGGAATCTGCCACGCACGCAACTTATATACTCTTCCCTTACTTGTAAAGAATAGAAGGTATCTATGGGTAGAGGTTATAAATACATCTACCGCAAAGTCATCTTCCCTGGTAGTCAGGCCCGCAATACCCTTGCCTCCACGTTTCTGGCTCTTATAGGTATCAATAGGTGTTCTTTTTATATATCCGAAACGAGTGAGAGTAACAACCACATCTTCGTCTTTAATAAGATCCTCCATGTCTATTTCGGTCTCATCTATTGTAATAGTGGTCCTTCTTTCGTCCCCATATTTGTTTTTAATTTCAAGGAGTTCTTCGCTAATAATCTTATGAACAAGCTCCGGCTTAGAAAGAACATCTTTATAATATGCAATTTTATTTAATAGATCTTTATATTCTTCCTCCAGTTTTTCACGCTCAAGCCCTGTTAACCTTCCAAGTCTCATGTCCACTATTGCCTGGGCTTGCTTTTCGCTGAAGCTAAAGCGCTCCATTAGTCTCTCTTTAGCTAAAGCCTCGGTTCTGGAACTTCTAATAATGCTTATTACTTCATCTAGATTATCATGAGCAATTTTTAATCCTTCTAAAATATGAGCTCTGGCTTCTGCCTTTTCAAGATCATATCTTGTTCTGCGGCGAATTATCTCTTCCTGGTGCAATACATAATACTTGATAAATTCTTTGAGATTTAGTATCTTCGGTTCAAATTTACCCTCAGGAGACTGTACAAGAGCAAGCATGTTTGCACTGAAAGAGTCCTGAAGCTGAGTGTTTTTATATAATTGATTCAAAACTACACCGGCGTTGGCATCTCTTTTTAGCTCGATAACCATACGCATGCCGTCTCTATCCGACTCATCCCTTAAGTCGGATATTCCTTCAATTCGTTTGTCTTTAACCAAATCGGCAATCTTTTCAATCAGGCGTGCTTTGTTAACTTGATATGGAAGCTCGGTTACTACTATTCTCTGACGGTTGTTTCCGTATGTCTCTATATCAGTGACGGCACGAACAACAATTCTTCCCCTACCAGTTTTATATGCTTCTTTAACTCCATTTTTCCCGATAATTGTTCCGCCTGTGGGGAAATCAGGAGCTTTAATTATTTCGATCAACTCATCAATTGTTATATCCGGATTTTCAATATATTTAATAATTCCATCAATTACTTCAGAAAGGTTATGGGGTGGAATGTTAGTAGCCATACCCACTGCTATACCAGAAGAACCGTTTACCAATAAATTTGGAAACCGCGATGGCAAGACCACAGGTTCAATTTCATGCTCGTCAAAGTTAGGTTTGAAATCCACAGTATCCTTGTTTATATCTCTAAGCATTTCCATTGCTATTTTAGTTAGCCTTGATTCGGTATAACGCATGGCTGCGGGTGGATCTCCATCAATCGATCCAAAATTACCGTGGCCATCCACCAAAGGATAGCGCAAAGAGAAATCCTGCGCCAATCGCACAATACTGTCATATACAGCCGCATCGCCATGGGGATGATATTTACCCAATACTTCACCAACTGTAGTTGCACATTTTCTATATGCTCTATCAGGGGTAAAATTAAGTTGGTTCATCGCATGAAGAATTCTTCTGTGTACCGGTTTTAGGCCATCCCTGACATCAGGAAGAGCGCGGTCCACAATTACACTCATGGCATAATCAATAAAGGATTGCTTCATCTCGTGTTCAATATCAACCGGTATGATTCGATTTATATTTGGATTTTCTATGTTTCCGCCGTTTTGGGACATTTATTATGCTTCCTTTCATTTCCATACAATAGATTATTGTATCCAATTTTTATATGCGTAACATATCTATTTTAATAAACATTTCCTACAATGTCCATCTTTAAAAAAAGACCTCCCCTATTTGGGCAGGTCAAAATGGAGATTGTTTATTATTAATAGATGTTCTTATTGGGCTTTCTTTAAATCCTCTCTTTTAGGGATGCGAACTATAAATTCCAAGAATTCGCCCCGGTCAATCTGGGCAGCCCGGGCATTGACACCGGATCTTTTCATAGTATCAATTGCCTGGCGAATTGTATTGACAAAAATTCTTATATCTTTGATAGACTTTGTAATACGTCCCCTGTATTCTTCTGATCTTGAGGGATTGCAATATTTATCTATTGCCTTTTGAACAAGTTCCTCTGTTTTTCTTACGTTCAGCCCCCTATCACAGACCTTCTGTAAAACTTTTAATTGTATTTGTTCATCCTCTATTTTTAGGAGGGCTCTTGCATGTCTTTCAGTAAGACCATTGTCAGATAATATTTTCTTAACCATTGGAGACAGCCTTAGTATTCTAATTTTGTTGGCGATTGTAGATTGGCTTTTCCCAATTTTTTGGGCCAGTTCTTCTTGGGTCAGTCCATGCTCTTTTATTAAGTTTCGGTAGCCCTCAGCCTCTTCCATATAACCTAAATCTTCACGTTGAAGATTTTCTATTAATGCCATAATGGCTGAATCGTCTTCTCCTATATCAACTATTATTGCAGGTACCTCTTTATGCCCTGCCATTGCAGCCGCCCGAAGTCGTCTTTCGCCAGCCACAAGCTCATAATGCGTGTTTGTAACTTTTCGTACATTAATTGGTTGGATAACGCCATATTGCTGTATTGATTGGCATAGTTCATCCATAGAAGAATTATCAAACTTTCTTCTGGGTTGATATGGATTAGGTCTTATTAAATCAATAGAAATCATTGTTATCTTTTTTTCTTCTGATTTCTTCTCTTCGTATTTTCTCTCTAACCCAGGAAATCTTAATTTTGTAGCAATCATAGGGCACCTTTCCTTTCATCCTCTTTTGTGTATTAGCACATTTTAACATTACTAAGAGAATTCGCCCTTTAATCGCATCATCCTTTTTTTAAAATTGAAAAAATATCGCACAAAACCTTAATTTAAGCGGCTTTCGCCATTATTTAATCGGTTGTTTTGTCGGTTTTCCACTTTTTCTGGGGTAATTTGTCGGTGTTTGTCGACATTTTTTAATAATTATAGCGCACCTTTCAATGTCGCTATGGGGCAGGGTAAATTTCTTAAGGGTCTTAACCTCACCGCCCAATATATCAAGGGCTTTTTGAGATTCTTTAAGCTCTGCCTCAGCATCAGGACCTTTCATTGCAATAAAAAGTCCTCCCGTTTTAACAAAGGGTAGACAGTACTCCAATAAAACCGGCAGATTAGCTACTGCTCTTGCCGTTACTATGTCAAACCGCTCTCTGTAATCTTTATTGATTCCAAAATCTTCAGCCCTGCCATGAACAGACATTATATTTTTTAGTGCCAAACTATTGCATATTTCATTAAGAAATTTAACTCTCTTGTCAAGTGAATCTAGTAGGGTAACCTCAAGGTGCCCCAATATAATTTTTAAGGGTATACCCGGAAATCCCGCCCCTGTTCCTATATCGATCAGGTTTTTTGCTTCTCCTGGAATAAACGGAACAATTGATAGTGAGTCCAAAAAATGCTTGATTACAATTCCCTCTGGGTCTGTAATGGCTGTAAGGTTTACTTTTTCATTCCACTCCACAAGTAAATCGGCGTACATCGAAAATTTTTCAATTTGCTCATCCGTAAGCAAAAGACCAAAATCCTTAGAGCCTTCTTTTAGCACTTCCGAATAATATTTATTTAACATACACTTATCATCCTAACTTAAATACTTTAGTTCTACCGCTTCCTGCTTTATAGATAAACCGGAAGTAAAGATATGTTGTCAGCAGCTCTGTCCCTCTGACAATTTTCGTTTTCGGCTTTCTAAGTATACTAAGAGCACTGATATATCAGCAGGGGAAACACCTGAAATTCTGGAAGCTTGCCCGAGCGATTGGGGTCTTATTGAATTTAGTTTTTGCCTCGCCTCAATACGTAAGCCATGAATTTGTGAATAATCAATATCTTCGGGCATTCTTCTTTCTTCCATACGTTTGAACTGTTCAATTTGAGCCATTTGGCGTTTAAGATAACCCTCATATTTAATACTAACCGAAACCTGCTCTATTACTTCTTTTGGAAGCTCGGCATCCTGGCCTATCTCACTTAAATGTTTATACTCTATTTCAGGTCTTTTCAAAAGGTCATACAGTTTTATCCCAGACACAATTTTATTGCTGCCGTGTCGAGCCAAAAAATCGTTATTGGTATCATTTGCGGGAATAATAGTATCTTTTAGCCGCTTAATATCCTTTTCCACCATTTTGCTTTTTTCAATGAACCGATTGTAACGTTCTTGACTTACCAAGCCGATTTCATAGCCAATAGGGGTTAATCTTACATCAGCATTATCTTGCCTTAGGTAAAGCCTGTGTTCAGCACGGGATGTCATCATGCGATAGGGTTCATTTGTTCCTTTTGTGACCAAATCATCTATCAATACACCTATATAGGCTTGTGAACGGTCTAGTATAAGGGGTTCACGGTTTTGCAATTTCATGGCTGCATTAATACCTGCTATAAGCCCTTGGGCAGCCGCTTCTTCATACCCGGAACTTCCGTTAATCTGACCGGCGAAAAATAGTCCGTCTATACCCTTTATTTCTAACGATAATTTTAGTTGGGCAGGATTGATACAATCGTACTCTATTGCATAGGCAGGTCTCATAATCTGAGCATTTTCAAGACCCGGCAAAGATCTTACCATCTTTAACTGCACATCCTCGGGCATGCTGGTACTCATTCCCTGAAGATACATTTCTTTTGTGCCCAATCCCATAGGTTCCACAAAAACCTGATGGCTTTCCTTATCCGCAAACCGAACTATTTTATCTTCAATAGACGGACAGTATCTTGCTCCTATTCCTTTAATATCGCCGCTATACATAGGCGCTCTATGAAGGTTTTCACGAATAATTTTATGGGTTTCGGCCGTCGTATGGGTCATATAGCATGATACTTGCTCTTTTTTTACCTCTCCTGTCATAAATGAGAAAGGAACAATTTCCTCATCACCGGGTTGTTCAATAAGCTTCGAAAAATCTATGCTACGCTCATTTATACGGGCAGGAGTTCCGGTTTTAAAACGCATAATCTCTATGCCTAGCTCCTTTAGGCTATCAGATAGCTTGTTTGCAGGTAATAGACCATCAGGACCACTACTTACCTTACTGTCGCCTATAATAATACATCCTTTAAGATATGTGCCGGTAGTTAGAATCAGAGCCTTACAATTATATATCGTACCTGTATGAACACGAACTCCTTTTACTTTTCCGTTTTCACATAATATATCTGTAACCTCTGCCTGTTTAATATCCAGGTTTTCCTGCATTTCTAATACTTTTTTCATGTAATCGCTGTATGCCCGTCTGTCTATCTGCGCTCTCAAAGAATATACAGCGGGGCCTTTAGCCCTGTTAAGTATTTTTGACTGAATAAAGTTGGCGTCAGCCGAAATACCCATTTGCCCACCTAAGGCATCCACTTCTCTAACTAGCTGTCCTTTGGCTGTTCCTCCAATGTTAGGATTGCAGGGCATGTTTGCTATACTGTCTAGATTAAGGCTGAATATTGCTGTTTTTAAACCTAACCTAGCTGGGGCCAGAGCCGCCTCGCAGCCTGCGTGGCCTGCTCCAACCACTATGACATCATATTCTCCACCGATAAAATCACTCATTAATATCACCTTATTTTATTTTCCTAAACAAAATCTTGAGAATATTGCATTTATAACATCTTGATCAGCATGGTGGCCTGTTATTTTACCTAGTTCTTCAAGAGCAACTTTAAGATCTAGCGCCACCATATCCAATGACATTTTTAAGTCACAAGCTTTTAATGCTGATTCTAAATATTCCTTCGCTTTTTTAAGCTGATGTTCATGCCTTGCATTTGTTATAAGAACCTGATTATCTATATCCTGACTGTTTTCTGTGGCAAAACCAAATATACGCTCTTCCAACTCATCTACTCCCTTATTTTCAGAAATAGACATAAAAATTGCGTCAGAGTACGTTTCAGACATCTCATTTATACTTGCTTTATCCTTAATAAGATCTGTTTTATTAAAGCATAGGACATAGGGTTTGTTATGTTCCAAAACCTTATTAAGTAAAATCTTATCCTCCGATATAAAGCCTTGGGATAAATCTACCAAAACAACTACAAGGTCTGCATCTTTAATAGCTTTAATACTTCTTTCCACCCCTTGCTGTTCAACTTGGTCAAGGGTTTCCCTGACCCCTGCGGTATCTACAAGCTTTACGGGGATGCCCTTTATGTTAACAAACTCTTCAATGGTATCCCGTGTTGTTCCGGGAATATCAGTTACAATTGAGCGGTTTTTTCTTGTTAACCGATTCATTAATGAGGATTTTCCTACATTTGGTCTGCCGGTTATAACAACCTCCATACCTTCTCTCAAAAGTTTACCAAAATGAAAGCTGTTAATAAGCTTTTCCAGCTCAACTATTATTCCTTCGGTTTCTTTTCCGGCTTGTACCAAAGTAACTTCCTCGGCATCGTACTCCGGATAATCAAGATTTACCTCTATATTTGATAATAATATTATTATTTTTTCTCTTATCTCGTTAAGTATTTGGGATACAGACCCTTCAAGCTGTCTTACTGCAACCTTTGATACTCTCTGGGTTCTGGCCTGAATAATATCCATAACGGCTTCTGCTTGGGACAAATCTATTCTACCGTTTAAAAATGCTCTTTTTGTGAACTCACCTGGTTCAGCCGGTCTGGCCCCATGCTTATAAAGCAGGTTAAGCAAAGACACCGCAATAGTATAACCTCCATGGCTGGAAATCTCCACCACATCTTCTCTGGTATACGTACGGGGTGCTTCCATTTTGGAAAGAAGCACTTCGTCCATAACCTCATTGGTGTCTGATATAATTTTTCCGTATTGAATAGTGTGGGATTTTTGATCCGAAACGGTATTTTTTCCTCTGAAAACTTTGTCTGCTATTAAAAAAGCTTCAGGGCCACTTAACCGGATGACCGAAATCCCTGAGTTTCCGACAGCAGTAGAAACTCCTGCAATAGTGTCATTTTTCATATTAATTCCTTACTATACCAACCTCTGCTAAAATCATTGTAACTTATAGTATTTGCTTGTTTAGTGCTAGTTTTTAAGGCGGTAAACTGCATCAACTTAGTCTGGTTTTCAAACACCCGGATTATTAAAAGGGGTTGTCCAAAAATTGGATGTCATCCTTAAGCGAAGTGACAAATTCCATGTTTTAAGACAGCCCCTTTATATAGCTATTAAAATCTACCACTACCCTGTTTGTAACGGACGACCACCTTACGATTTGGTTCTTCTCCTACACTTTGTGTATCAACATACTTATGGTCTTGTAATGTAGAATGAATTATTCTCCTCTCATAAGGGTTCATAGGCTCAAGTGTCAGGTTTTTTCTAAATCTTGTAACTTTATCAGCCACACGTTTAGCAAGCCTTATCAGTGTATCTTCTCGTTTTTGCCTATAATCCGCCACATCAAGTATTATGCGTGTATATTCCTTTGTTTTGTGGTTTACTACAAGGCTAAGGAGGTATTGGAGTGCATCCAAAGTTTCTCCCCTTCTACCGATAACAATACCTATATCCTCGCCAGTCAGACGGACGGTTATATGATCTTCTTCATGAGTAATTTCAAGGTTCGCTGTAATTTCCATTTTTTCAAAAATAGGTCTTAAAAAATCTACAATTATATCATCGATTCCAGCCTTTTGAGTAACTTTTACAACAGCATTTTTATTTCCGATTATACCAAGGAGTCCTTTATTTCCTTCATTAATGATTTCAACATCTACGTTATCAATATCAGTTTCAAGCTCTTCACAAGCAAGTCTGATAGCCTCATCTATAGTCTTAGCTTCTTTTATTATTGACTTTTGCAACGTTTCTCTCCTCCTTCTTTGCGTTGTCGTCTTTTTTAAAATACTTATTAACAAACTTTTGCTGCGCAAATGTTAATATATTGTTCAGGGTCCAATAAACCGATAAGCCGCAAGGAGTTCCTAAACCAATCCAAAGAGTCATTAACGGGCTCATCCAAAGCATGCTTTGATTTGCACATCCAGCGTTGTTCGATTTTCCGTCTTTCCCTTTTGGTTGCTTGGGCATCATTTGTGAGGTTGTTAAGAACGTTGTACCTACTGCAATAATTATTATAATCAATGCCGGAATATAAATACCAGGATTTGCTGTAATCTCTTTGGGGTTAATAGAGGGTTTTACACCAAGATTAAATATTTTAAACACTTTAAGATCGAAGTCTGTCAATACTTGTTTATGATCTTGTGAAAGATAAGGGTTCTCATTAACAATTTCAGGTTTTCTTGCAACCGCATCCAATATTCTTACTTCGATATATGGGTCTTTACTTGATAAATCTTTATACGCTTGTTGTAAATATTGATCATTTATATCGTCGCCATAAGGATCCCTAAGGTCAATTTTGAATTTTTCGTTATCAAATGCTAAATCTCCGCTCTCTATAGATACAAGAGCCATATGGCTTACAGCTCTGGCCGGTATGTCCAACATATAAGACATAGGCATTCTTATAACGAAGAATAGTGCAATAATAATAGGCAATTGAATTAACATAGGAAAACAACCTGATGCAGGATTATAGCCTTTTTCTTGGTAAAGCTTCAATTGTTCTTCCTGTAGTTTTTCTCTGTCATTCTTATAGCGATCCTGTATCCTTTGTAGCTCCGGCTGTATCTCCTGCATTACCTGGGTAGACTTCATTTGTTTAATTGTCAGCGGTAATAAAATTAACTTATAAACTAAAGTAAAGAATACAAGCGAAAGTGCATAATTTTGAAAACCAATAGTGTTGTAAATAAAATACATCAGCATTCCGAATAACTTGCCAATCGCACTTAAAATTCCCATAGACATTTCCTCCAAGTTTCTATTTTACAGGGTCATATCCTCCCGGGTGAAAAGGATGACACTTTAATATCCTAAGTATTGCTAAAAAGGAGCCTTTTATCGCCCCGTATTTTGATACGGCATCCATGGCGTATTGTGAGCATGTTGGATAAAATCTACATGTAGGTTTTCTTTTAAGGGGTGATATATAGCGTCTATAAAATTTAATAATAGCCAATATTATTATTTTTAACATTCTCTTTCCTTATCCAAAAGACCTAATTTATGAAGAAGATATCTGATTTCTTTCCCTATAATTTCTAACTTAGCAGTAGTTTCGGTTTTTCTTGCTACTATTACTATATCAAAACCTGGGACTAATTGATCATATAAAATTCTAATATTTTCTCTAATAAGTCTGCGCATTCTGTTTCTTTTTACAGAATTTCCTACCTTCTTACTTGTGGTAATTCCAATTCTTGTTGTTTCAGTACGGTTATAAAGACAATAAATGACCAAAAAGGCAGTAGCGGCATACTTTCCTCGTCTATATACCTTTTGAAATTCTCTGTTTTCCGTTAGTACAGGTGGTTTTTTCATTATTTTCTTCACTTCTGCTGTCAGGTATCCTTACCTGATAGCTTTGACGCTTTATACAAGGCTCACTCAGGACCACAATAGCCTCTGATGCGATTGCTGATGGACCCCGGGAACTATGTATTATTTATAATAGAAGAAAAGACCAATAAAATGGTCTTTATGCAGTTAAAGTCTTTCTGCCTTTTAATCTTCTTCTTCTTAATACTTTTCTTCCGTTTGCTGTCTTCATTCTTTTTCTGAAGCCATGTTCTTTTTTACGTTGCCTTTTTTTTGGCTGATAGGTACGAATCATTAGTAATGCACCTCCGTTCAGTATCTATAATTAACAAATATTTTTATATTTATAGGGACACCAGCAAATATTATATAACCAAAAGCATCTTAAAGTCAATAAAAAGTATAGAATGAGTTTCTGTTGAAACGAATGTTGAAGTTTGATATATTAAAAGGTACGGTCAGAAAAACAAATGGAGGAATTTCTAATGGCATCAGGGTTAAATGAAACATGGTATAAAGTCATTAAACTGCTGGAAGAGGAGATGACTAGTGTCAGCTTTTCTACATGGATAGAAACTATTGTACCTGTTTCTATTAATAAAAACAATATTGTTCTTGAGGTTCCTTCGGAATTTAATTTGGGTATCATAAAATCCAGATATAAAGACTTGTTGCAAAATGCTATAAAAATAGTTACAAATAGAGATTTAGAGTTAGAATTATGTATAAAAAATGCAGAAGGTAATTTAGAAAGAGAACCTATTTCTGAGGAAAACTCTCCTGCTCTTTCAATATTGAACCCTAAATACACCTTTGACACTTTTGTAAAAGGGAATGGTAACCAACTAGCTCATGCTGCAGCACTTGCAGTTGCTGAGGCTCCGGCTACAGCATATAATCCCCTTTTTATTTATGGAGGGGTTGGCCTTGGTAAAACTCACCTTATGCATGCAATAGGTCATTATGTTATTGAACAGAATAAAGATACTAAGGTCTTATACACTTCCTCTGAAAAATTTACCAACGAGCTTATCAACGCTATAAAAGATGATAGAAATGAAGAATTCCGCAGTAAATACAGAAGTATTGACGTATTGCTTATTGACGATATTCAATTTATCGGGGGAAAAGAAAGGACTCAAGAAGAATTTTTCCACACCTTTAATGCACTTTATGAATTAAACAAGCAGATTGTTATTTCAAGTGATAAGCCTCCTAAAGAAATATTAACATTAGAAGAGCGTCTTCGTTCAAGATTTGAATGGGGCTTAATTGCTGATATACAGGCTCCCGATACTGAAACCCGTATTGCTATCCTTCGCAAAAAATCTCAATTAGAAAAATATGATATACCAAACGAGGTATTGGTATATATTGCAGATAATATAGAATCAAATATCAGAGAGCTTGAGGGTGCATTAAATAGAGTAATTGCATATGCTTCACTAACCGGAAGCCCAATTACATTAGAACTTGCACAGGACTGCCTTAAGCAGATAATGACAAATATTTCTACTGAGAACATAAATCATACAGCAATAATAAAAATTGTTTCAAGGTACTACGATATTTCTCCGGATCAAATGTTAACACAAAAGAGATCCCGTGATATTTCATACCCAAGGCAAGTTGCAATGTTTCTATGCCGTGAGTTAACAGGAATGTCACTTCCTAAAATAGGCCAGGTTTTCGGTGGCAGAGATCATACTACCGTTATGCATGCTTGTGATAAAATTGCAGATGAAATGGATAGAAGTGCTGACTTAAGGCGAGCTATCACTGAATTGAAAAGAAATATCACAGGTAAAAAATAGTCCACTATATCCACAGTATTATGTGGATATGTGGATTGATAAGATGTTAAGAATTTTGTCAATTTAAAAGCCAAAAAGTTATACTAAGAAAGTAATACAATTTTCAACATTGTTATCAACATGAAAAAACATTTTGTTTCAACAGTTTGATATGGTTTTCAACATAATTAACAGTACTTACTACTATTACGACTAAATATCTATATAAATAAAGAGGAGGAAACGCTATGAAGATAATCATCCTTAAACAAGATCTACTGGAGGCTATTAACATCGTTCAAAAAGCAATTATGGCTAAGGCAACACTTCCTGTTCTAGAAGGTATATATATTGAAGCAGATGAAAAACTTAAGCTCATTGGAAATAATTTTGATTTTGCTATTGAATATAACCTTGAAACAGACATCTTAGAAAAAGGATCTATCGTTATTAATGCAAGGATGTTTGGTGATATCATAAGAAAACTGCCTGATGCTCCTGTTTCAATAGAAGTAAGCGAGAATAATATAGTTAAAATTGAATGCCTTAATTCATACTTTGAGATAAAGGGAATGGATTCATCTTCTTACCCTCTGCCGCCTGCATACAAAAATGATATTTCGTTTACTATAAGTCAAACATCTCTTAAAGATTTAATAAGACAGACAATTTTTGCAGTTGGTTCTGACGAGAATAGAAAGATAATGACAGGATCACTTATAGAGGTTGAAAATGGTGAAATAAAAATAGTTGCATTAGATGGTTTTAGAATGGCAGTAAGTAATTCTATTATTAAAGAAGATGTAAGTTTTAAAGTAGTTGTTCCTGGTAAAAATATGAACGAGATACTACGAATACTAGAAACTAGTGATGAAGATCTTACTGTATCTTTATCAGGCAATATTATATCTTTTGTATTTAATAATTGCAGAATTTCATCAAATATTTTAGACGGGGAATTTATGAACTATACAAGTTACATCCCGACAAAATTTGAAAATGTTATAACCGTAAATACTAAAGACCTTATAGATAGCTTAGAAAGAGCATCGTTGATTACTAGTGATGATAAAAGATATCCGGTTAAATTCAGTATTAACGAAAATGATATGCTTGTATCTTCTACAGCGGATGTAGGAATTTCTAAGGAACAAATTAAAATAGAAAACAATGGATCGCCACTAATGATCGGATTTAATCCCAGATATTTTATTGATGCGCTAAAAGTGATTTCCGACGAAGAAATAAAAATATCTTTTACATCATCAATAGGACCTTGTATCATTACAGCCATAGATCATGATAAATATCTATATCTGATATTACCAGTTAGAATCAGAAATAACTGAAAGGCGAATATATGATAAATATATTTATTAATACTGAATTTATAAAGCTGGATCAGTTTCTAAAACTTTCTGATGTTATATCTTCAGGGGGAGAAGCTCGTAGCTTTATAAGTGAAAATATGATTTTTGTAAATAATGAACCGGAGAATAGGCGTGGTAAAAAGCTGCGTAACGGAGATATAGTTA
>JAAYNX010000214.1 GCA_012520615.1 Clostridiaceae bacterium
CTTCAGCAGTAGCTTGCTGCCAATCAGCCTTCGCTGTTGCTTTGCTTCTTGGGCAAGCCTTGCATGGGTGCTACTACTGTTTTTCTCGTCACTATGCTCCTTAAAAACAGTGTAACATCCTACAAAAAAAGCGCCTCTCGGGCGCTGTTCGTTTGTCTGTTCATTTGCCTGTTCGTCTATCTGCTCTTCTGTCCCTCTATTCGTCTTTCAGATAGAACCGTACAAGTTCTTCAAGTAATTCGTCTCTCTCAAGTTTTCTAATTAAGCTTCTCGCATTATTATGGCTGGTTATATATGTGGGATCTCCTGACATAATATAGCCCACTATTTGGCTTATGGGATTATAACCTTTCTGCTGTAAAGCCTCGTAAACAGAAAACATAATCTCACGGGCCTGATTAGATTTATCTTTATTAAAATCAAATTTCATTGTTCCTGAATTCATACTACACCCGCTTTCTTTCCGGTTATCCGGAATTTGAGATATAATATAATATTAATACATACAAATTCTTAAATCAAGCTATGTTATTAAACCGCAACAAAAGAAGCTGTCCCTCTAATGCGTTCGCCCTCTATTGAATCGAGGTCTACACTAATTATTTCCCCGGGATTAATGTTTTCAATCTTGACAGAAACAGGAATATAATTAGCGGTTAAACCCTCCATATCACCGTTGCTTCCTTCGATTTCCTTCTCCAAAATAACATCGGTTTGCCTTCCCAAGAACTGTTCAAATACCTCATTTCTCATCTTTTTAGCAAGTTCGATAAGTTGTTTGCTTCGTTTTTCTTTTAAACTTGGCTCAACCTGATTGGGAAATTTAGCAGCTGCTGTACCCTTTCGTGGTGAATACTTAAAAACGTGAATCCATAAAAATCCTATTTCCCTGCAAAAATCATAAGACTGGGAAAACTCCTCATCAGTTTCACCCGGAAATCCTACCATAACATCGGTAGTAAAGGTTACATCGGGTATCTTTTCTCTCAGCAGTTTAACTATTTGTCGATAATCTTCCGGGGAATATTTCCGGTTCATTCGCTTTAATGTTTCTGCACAACCACTTTGCAATGAAATATGAAAATGTGGACATAACTTTGGCAAATCCTTTATCCCTTCAATAAACTCAGGTGTCAGAAACATGGGTTCTAATGAGCCCAAGCGTATTCTTTCAATTCCTTCAACATCGTGTATCCGCTTAATAATATCGGCTAGACCCATATTATTTTTTTTGTCATTATAAGAAGTCAGGTGAATGCCTGTTAATACTACTTCTTTAAATCCATGGAGAGCAAAGTTTTTTGCTTCTTTAATTACGTCATTTATATCCCTACTGCGAACAGGCCCTCTGGCATAAGGTATTATACAATAAGAGCAGAATTGATCGCATCCGTCTTGAATTTTTAAAAATGCTCTTGTATGCCCTTCATAGGTTTCAATGGGCAAATCTTCATATTCCAGAAGTGTCTTTCTCTCATTCACGTATTGATTCTTGTCATCTTGTTTGGTACTTTCCACAAGCTCCACAATCCGGTGCTTCATATTATTTCCCAAAACAAGATTTACTCCCTCTATTTTTGATGCTTCTTCGGGAGACACCTGTGCAAAACAGCCAACTACTGCTATAATGGCGTCCGGATTAAGTGAATGAGCCCTTCTTATCATCTGTCTAGATTTTTTATCCCCCATGCCGGTTACAGTACATGTATTAATAACATAAACATCTGCATGCTCATTTTCATCTACTATTATGTAGCCTGATTTTTGAAAAAGGAGTTTCATTCCCTCAGTCTCTGCGATATTAACTTTACAGCCTAAAGTGATAAAGGCTACTTTTTTTGTCAGTTTCATTTGTAACACTTCCCAAAGTTTGATATATTATTGTTAAGAATATATTATTAGTAATTGACTGTACTGATTATTGGTAATAAACTTATTACATAATAATACTAAATAAACACATATAATTCATTGAAGGGTGGTGCAATAAAGCGTGAAATCATTTAATATTCTACTAAAATCCATTAATGATGTGAAGGACTTTGTGAACATCGTAAATAAATACGATTTCGATGTCGATCTCACATCAGGCCGGTATATTGTAGACGCAAAATCCATTATGGGAATTTTTAGCCTCGATTTATCAAAACCAATTAAAGTAGAGGTTCACAATGAAAACGCCGACAACTTTATTCATGAGATTAACGCCCTTATTATTGATTAATCTCTCACCCTTTTACAATTATCATTAGGAGCTGTCTTAAGATAGCTCCTTTTTTGTTTCTAATGCAACTTAAGCTAATTATACCATAAGCCTCGCCATAACACATTCGATCAAGTTTATCCTTGCTTTGCTTCTTTGTTTAAACTAGAAGTTCATTTACATAAAATCTTTAAACCTCTAACTTGGCAGCCTTTTAATAATTAGATTCCTATATATCTGTTCAATACTTTTAAAATGGTTCTCTTTGTTATACACAAGCTCTGCTTTTCTTCTGGCTTCCCGCCCCATCTCACCAGCCTTTTTAGGATTATCGGCTAAATAATTAATTTGCTCGGCAAGCTGATCTGAGTTTTTACTTTCGAATATCATTCCAGTTTTTCCATGCTCAATCAGCTCAGGAATCCCACCTATATTTGAGCCAATTACCGCTTTTCCATAGGACATGGATTCAAAAACTGACATGGGAGAGTTTTCATACCATTCCGAAGGAATAACAGTAAACCTACTGTTTTTGATTATTGCATCCAGTTTCTTACCCGTCTGAAAGCCCAACATCTTTACGTTTGATAAATTATATCGTTCTATTTGCCTTTCTGCATCACTTTTGAGAGGCCCGTCACCAACAATGTACAAATCAGTATTTTTGACATTTTTCATTGCTTGTATGAGGGTCATAATTCCTTTTTCTTTTGATAGCCTGCCCACATAAGCTATATACCCATCTGATGAGTAGTTTGGCTGATTAGCTTTTGTATCCACGAAATTAGGAATATGAACGACTTTCTCGGGCGAATATCCAAACTCGATAAACTTGTTTCTGTAAAACATGCTGGGGGTAATGATTATATCAATTGCTTCAAAGCTTTTCAGCATTGAATGCAAATACATCTCTGCTGTACTCACCAAACTTGCAGATAAGGAATTTTTCATGCATCTGTTAAGTGTGCAGGCATAAAACTTTTTTCCTGAGCATTTATCGCATACTTCGCCTTTGTTCAACATTTGATAATCCGGGCATATCAGTTTTAAATCATGAGCCGTAAACACTATCGGAATTCCGTTCCGTTTAATTTCCTTCAGAATCGAAGGAGAAAGCTGATGATAAAAATTATGCACATGAGCCAATTGGGGATTGGTATCTTTAATCAGGCTCGAAATCTTATTTTTTGCTTCAATGGAGTAAATGATTTTAGCCGCGTATCTGATTCTTTTTAATATATTTTTATCATAGTAATCAATATTGTTCACAAAATAGTTCTCATAGGGACTCCATGCGTTTTTTTCATCTTTCATAGAAAAATGAATAATATCATGTCCTTTGTTTTTTAATGCTTTGTTTAAAGCAAAGTAATAGGTTTCACACCCACCCTTTAAATAAAAGTACTTATTTACCGCCAAAATTTTCACTTGTTTACCTCCTCATAATTTAACTGAAAGCCGAAATTAATAGTTTTTACATATTCGACCACAGAAAAGCCAAGGCCAATTACTAACCATAGATAAAAATTTCCTTGGTTCGGAAAAAACGACCTTCCCGTTAACCCTCCCATGAAGAAACAAATTATACTGACTAAACAACCATTTAGCAGGTTTGAACAGTAGGGCAAAGTATCTTTTACTTTTTTTGCGAATCGGTAGAAATAGATTATAACCATAGCAAATATTATCAAAATTATTCCCAAGCCTAAAATGCCCATATCCAAAATACAGTCTAAATAAACATTGTGTGCATGCAGGTAGTTGGAAATGCGCCCCTGCATCCAAGAATCGGTTTGAGCTATGCCATACCTTCCCATGCCAAACAGAAGTATCTGAGACTTGTCTGAAATTTCATGCAAAAGAGGTATCCATAAATAGTTCACCCTCCCTGCTGAAAGCTCGTTTGCGTCGCCCTCCGATAAACCCATAACCGCTCTTTCAATAATCATATCTGGGATCAAAAAGATAAGGACCGCTGCAAGTACTGCAACTATTACAGGAAGCCATTTAAGCCTTCCCGATAATATAAAATACATGAAAAGACCTACAATAATCAAAAAGTAACCTGTTCGAGAGAAGCATAATAAGGTGGTCACCGCAATTGCACCTAGAGATAGAATTGACAGGGTACTCTTCTTTGTAAGCATCCAAGCAAGAATCACAGGAAACGCCAATGTGCAGTAATTGGAGATGTCATTACCGTGCATCCCCATCCATGCTGCAAGTTCAGCTCTGATTGTTTCAAAATTACTTCTATCACTAACCTTTAACAAAAATATCATCATTAAGAAGGCTGCTATAAGCAATGTAGAGTAAGCGAGAATTTCAATTACTTTTTCTATTTCATCAATAGTCCTAAAGAAAATAGCAATAATAAATAAAGGTGCAAAGGATAGAATAGTCCAAGACGCATAGTTAAACAAATAACTTGCAAGAGGTAATTTCCCCACAAGGTTTTCGCTAAATACTTTTAGCATATAGTCACCGGAGCGTATCCAACCAACGACATAAAGGGTGAATAAAATTATCGCAAAAATCTTAAATATTATACCGGTACTATGTATTCGTTTGCATAGAATGAACAGCCCCAGTAAAAGAATCAACAGCAGGACTACAATCTTCAAAGAAGAAAGCGGCCTCGGAATAGAATAAAGAAAAGGGCTGTATACAAAAGGTAACATCAATACATAGGACATAAAACTCAAATCGGGATTTCTAAAGAAAAAGTATGCCATTGCAGCCATTAACACAAAAGCAAGGGCAAATAAAACATTCACTGTACATAAAAAAACATATATCCCGCAAATGAGTACCAAAGCTAATATTAATAGAAAATGTATTTTGCTGATATCACAGAATTCCGGCTCTTCGGGCATATCCGGCACCTTCCTTCATCAGATTTAAATAATTTTCGGCTGTATCATAAATATTGTGTTTTAAAGCCACATACTTCTGTAAATTGTCAATAAACTTGTTTGACTTTTTACTATCCAGATCCTTGATAAAATTAACTGCCCTTTCACTGTCGTTATGGCAAAAACATCCCAAATCGTATTCTTCAATCATATTTGACGGATTTATACAATAAGAAATTATAGGCGTACCGCCGAGGCAAGCCTGAATAAAGGTGTTAGGAAAACCTTCGAGTTCTGAGGTGCAAACATAGGCTTTGGCTTTATCAAAATAGTCTTGAATTCTATGAAAAGGCACATAGTCTATCAGTTTAAGATTCTTAAGACTTTTTGCCGCCTCATTAACGTTATGTGCCAATTCCTGTCTATGCTTTTTTTCGGCTTCAGGAATCTCCTTGTTTATTGGCATAATCATAACAAATTCTTTCTCCGGGAGTTTTTGAGCAAGTTCTATGAATTTCATAGGATGCTTAGTATCCATGCACCTTCCAACCCATAAAATAAATTCCTTATCTTCTGCCCTGATGCCAGAACGCATGAAAAAACCATTCTCAATTATTTCGCTATCAAGCCCCAATTTGGTTTTGAGTAGATTTTTTTGCTTCATTGTTTGAGAAATAAGCTTTGTTGAGTTCTTTAATCCGAATTGGTAGAGCAAATAACTTATATAACTATTATTTCTTTTAAAATTATTCAAATCTATATTTAAATCACTGGACAGCCTGAAAAACACTTGTTTTCTCCGTAGAATTCGCTGGAAAAGCACCAGAACTCCCAACAGCTCACTACTTGCTGTAAAAATGAAGACATCGGCATCCAATAAAAGCAAAGCTCTATATGCTTTAATGGCATTAAACTTCCTTACTAACCATGGTTTGTCAGAGCTGTTCTTTTTAAAACGTATTAGCTCGATACCGCCTTTTTTATATCTTTCAGGCTGACCGAAATCATCTACTAAAACCTGAACAGACAAGTTCTTCTTTTGTGACAGGCAGCAAGCTAAATTAAATAAATTAATTTCAGCGCCACCTATTACATTTTCGGTATTATATGCGCTATCAAATAACGGGAGAGATCTTAACGATATTATGCATATTTTTATCGGTTTCATCTAGCAAACACCTTCACAAACTATTTTTGAATCGGTTAATTCTATAAAATCCCTGATATATGCTTTGCCAATTTGTTCTACATCATGGTTCATTACTACATAGGAATAAGCTTTATTCCCAATTTCTTTTATTTTCTTAGAATTCAGATTTCTTATATATTCTGCAGCTTTTTCAGGGTCATCATCGCATAAATAACCTGCACCGTATTGGGTTAAAAATTCATCGGGATTGACTCTGTAGGAAAGGATGCCAGTTTTACCTATACAAGATTGGATAAAACTATTTGGGAAACCCTCATACTCTGAGGTGTTTACAAATAGCTTTGCCGCATTATAATAGGCTTGTATTTCATTAAAGGGAACCGATTCAATATACTTAAAGTTTTTAAGTTCCTTTGCGGCTTTCTTAACATCATTAATCATTTTATCGATTTTCTCATCCAACAAACTGTCGCCTTTCCTAGCATGGGGCATTATTATAAGAAACTTTTCCTCCGGCACTCTTTTAGCCAAGTCTATAAAAAGCTCCGGCCTTTTTAAGGGCTCGCACCTTGAAATCCATAGTATATACTCTTTTTTTACTTCAGAATTACTGTTAAAGATATCAAATACGTTTTTTACAAGATGACTTTCTATGCCATATCCGGATTCAAGAAGATTTTTTTGGTTGGATGACTGAACATAAACTTTATCACAATGCTTTAACCCGAATTTATAAAGAGTATATAGTTTTTTATTGCCTTTCCAAAATTCAAGGTCTGTATCTTTATCGCTACCCAGTCTGAACACAACTTTTTTCCCTTTCAGAAACTTTTGAAAGAAAACCAGCCACCCTAATAATTCAGAAGCTGTCTTTGTCAGATATATTTGTGAACGCTGTTTTAGCAGAACCTTGAATAGATGTAAATACCTAAGGATTTTGTGGATAGGTTTTCTGTATTTATCAAGATTCATATATTTTACTTTTATTAAGCGTACATTGTTTACTATTTCAACATCATTCTGGTCATAATCCCCTACAATGAAATCCACCTTAATATTACTGAACCTCGCAAGATAACCCGCCAGTTTAAAGAGTTCCACCTCAGAACCCCCGGTTGTTTCACTAATGGCACTATTAAATAAAGGGTATGCCCTGTACATGGCAATGCATACCCTTAGATTTTTATCTTCGTCCATATCACTGTTCCTCCCTGACCCTTGGCCAAAAATAGTTTTTTAAAAACTCACTCTTGTTTTCTTTTACGCACTTATAACCATCTATTACACTGCGTTTACTCACTTGGGCATAGGCATCTAGGCTGCATACATATCTTGAGGTGTTTCCCGCCACGCATGAATTAGGTTTTACATCGGTGGTTACTACGGCACCGGCACCCACTATGGAATTCGGTCCTATTGTGACTCCGTTTAAAATAATGGCACCAATACCTATAAAACAATTGTCATTAATGGTTATTCCTTTTTTAACAGCTTGGCTTTCACTCCCATGAGGAAACAAACTTTTGTAGCAATCATCACTTAATAAAAGTGTTTTATCACATATAACGCATTTATTGCCTATTTTTATGTTTGCCGGGTCTGCGCCGGGCTGCTTCAGTAAATTATAGAGAATCCAGGTATCGTGGCCTATCTCAGCCCCTTTCATTCTTAGAAATCTGAGTCGAACATTATGCATGACCTTTAAAGTTCTTACTAAAAGCAATCCATATACTTGTCGGATTAGATTAAACACAAGAATATCCTCCTGATATTGCAGTTTCCATTTGAGTTTCAATATTAAAAAGGCTACATAAAATTTGTGTTGTGAGTATACCCATAAACAGCATGATCTCTCTTTCGCTTAAAACATCTTTTTTCATAATTCCATTGATGAATCCTTTTACCTTGGCAACATTGAACAGATTCAGCTGACTTATTTTTTCATCGGACAGCATATATTTCATATATGAGTCACTTAAAACTTTTTTCACATCAACAGGTGACCTGTAAGGGAATTTTTTTCTGTTAATCAGGTCCTTTGGCAAATACTTTTCAGCAATCTTTTTTAATATATATTTCTCATTCAGAGCCTTGATTTTATATCTATCGTTCAAAGCCATACAATAACCAACTAATTCGTCATCTAAAAAAGGAAATCGAGCTTCCACAGAATGAGCCATTGACATCCTGTCACCTTGTGTTGATAAAAGATATCTTGATAAAAATGTATCTGCCTCAATATACTGACTTTTCTGAATAGGACTCCATTCCTTGCTCTGTTCGATGCATTCAAAACCCAGCCTATCAGCATAATTTCGACTTTTTTGTCTTCTAAAAATCATCAAGGCATTATCCGAAACGAACCGCTCAAAAAAGCCTATTTGTCTCCATCTAAGGAAATGGGACTGGAATAATTCATCCTCATTATTATGCAAATAAAAATATCCCAGGCTTCCGGCTTTGGCTGATTCAAGCCTGCTGTCCGAAAATCCGTTTATTCTCTTAAGAAGTTTCACCCTGTTCTCCGAGTCAGGATACTTTTTTAAATAATTTCGTATTTTTATTTCTTTAAAAATATCATACCCGCCTAAAAGCTCATCCGAGCCTTCTCCGGAAAGAACTACCTTAATATTGTTGGCACCGGCAAGCTGAGAAAGCTTGAATAAAGGCACCGGTCCGCCCCTTAACAAGGGTACCTCGCTATGCCATATGATTTGATTAATTAGTTCAGCAAAATCAGTATTTTTAAATAAAATGGCATGGCGCTTTATTCCCAGCATGTCGCAGACCTGCTTTTGATAATCCCCTTCGTCAAATCGTGTGTCTTCAAAGTTCACCGAAAATGCTTCAACCGAGCTATTAAAATGCTTTGCAACAATAGAAGTAATAAGACTGGAATCAAGACCTCCGCTTAAATATGTGGAAATTTTCACATCCCCCATAAGTCTTTTCTCTACAGCCTTTAAAAGAAGGTCCTCTAACCCCTGTCGGGCAGTATTAAAATCTATCCGCTCATCAGGCTTTTTAAACATAAGCTTGTAGTACTTGTTCTTTGTAATCTTGCCATCTTCTACAACGAGATATTGCCCGGGAAGAACACTTTTTACCCCTTCAAACATTGTTCGATCGTGCTGCGGAGACCAGTAGGTAAAGACATCACGAAAAGCTTCATAGCAAAGCACGCTCGGTGCCCTCCCGCTTGCAAGAATAGCTTTCACTTCCGAGGCAAAAACAAATTCCCGGTTTTGGAAAAAATAAAAAAGCGGCACCACTCCCAGCCTGTCTCTTGCCAAAATCAGCTTATTGAGCTTTTTATCATATATGGCTATGGCAAATTGTCCATTTAAATTTTCGAACATAGCCAGACCGTATTCCTCATATAAATGGGGAAGAATTGCCGTATCAGAATTATTGGAAATAACATGTCCTCTGACCTCAAGACTTTTTCGCAGCTCTAGATGATTGAATATCTCACCGTTAAATACAACGGCTATATCCTGATTTTCATTAAATGCCGGCTGCTTTCCGTTTTTAAGGTCAATGATACTGAGTCTTTTATTAATCAACCCTACATTATGCTCGTAAAAAAGCCCGGTTTCATCCGGACCTCGATAAGATAATATATCTCCCATTTTATTAAGTGTAGCCCTATTACATCTTGTACTAACAAAGCCTGCTATTGCGCACATATATTTCTCAGCTCACTTCTTTTTATTTTACCGTTATCAGTTCTCGGTAATGATTTGGCAATCTCATATATCTGGGGGCGCATATAGTTAGGCAGAGCCAAATTTATACTCTGCTTAACAGCATCGGTAAGACATTTACCTTCTTCGAGAATCAGTACTGCTTTAATACAAGGAATTCCGTTTTTTCTACCCTCAACCACAGCAGATTCTTTTACGAAGGGACTGCTGTTAATCACATTTTCAACTTCAAGGGGGCTTATTCTATGACCCATAAATTTAATCATGTCGGTCATTCTGCCCCGTATATAAATATATCCATCTTCATCAATCGTGGCACTATCTCCGGTATGCAACCAGCCGTCCTTTAATACCTGCTCTGTTGCTATTGGATCATCCCAATATCCTTTCATAATGCTGGGGCCTCTTGCGAGAATCTCCCCAACTTCTCCCGGCCTTACTAAATCCCCTTCATTATTGACTACCTTAAGTTCTACATTATTAAGCCCTTTACCCACAGATCCTTTTTTAACGCTCAGCAAATCAGGGCATAAATAGCTCAATCTTGCACTTGCTTCTGTTTGCCCATACATGACATAAACCTTAAGCTCAGGATACTGCTCTGTTAAATATGCAATATCATCGTAATCGGTTGATTCACCGGCAAAGGTTATGTATTTTAGCGATTCAAAATAATTTACAGGTGTTGGTAAGCCCTTGATATAATTTATCATCAGATGGATATACGAACCTACCGTTGAAAACCCTGTAACCCTATGCTTCTTAATCCCTTCAAGAACAAGAGAGGGATAGGCAGAGGAATTTTCTATGATTATGGTGGCGCCGACAAAAGCATGGGTAAGAAGTATTGAATTACCATATGAATAACTGAAAGGCAAGGTCATTAAAATACTGTCGCTACTATCTAAGTTTAGATAATCATTAATGGCAAAGGTATTTGCCAGAAGATTGCCGTGAGATAATGTTACCCCTTTTGGCTGGCTGGTAGTTCCAGATGTAAACAAAAGAAGGGCATCATCATCTGGATTGCCGCTATCAAAATCCCAGGGTTCCTTGGTACATGCTGCATCCATAATTTCTTCGGAATCAATTATTTCATCAATATTCAGCTTCTTTATATCTAAAATTCCGAATATTTTATCAGCCTTATCAGCCGTTGCATTACAGTAGAGCACAAGGGAAGAAGTGCATTTTTTAACAATATACCTTATATTTTCGGCAAGCTTTACCGGGTTAACAGGTACAGCAATTGCCCTTAAACCTAAAATACCAAAAAACCCTTCAACATATTGAACCGAGTTTCCGCAAAAAAGGATTACTCGGTCTCCCTTCTTAACCCCTGCTGCAAACAAATGTGCTGACAGCGCACAGGCTTTTTTATAGACCTCATTATATGTCCATTCACCTTCATTGCTTTTTATAAAGCATTTTTGGGCATAAAAAAGACTGTTATCTTTAAAAAATTTAAACATGTATGCATATTACCCCGTAATTTTTTCAAATTGCTCACAAATCATTTTGTATGAGCATGGATTTGCAACATTTCCGATTTTGGTAAGACCCTCTTCCCTCGTCAAATACCCTTCCCTGATAAGGTTGCTGATTTCAAAGGCATAGGGATGATAGCCGAATTTGCTGACATGGCATTGATTTGCATAGGAATTAAGCAGGCAATTAGAGCTGTTTCCGTCGGTGTTTTGGGGCGGTATCCAACCGATTTCCTTTATTTCCTCTATCACTGAGTCTTCCTTATAATTGTTTTTCACAAAAGGATAGTAAAGATAAGGCATATTAGCTTCATTTTCTCGCATAAACGCATCATCTAAAAAATACTTCTCATAACGGGCTCCAAACCGGCTTGTAATGATGTTTTTAATGTTTTCAAAACCTTTCAGAACCATTGTATAATTTAGTTTTATTAAGGGTTTTGATGTCATAACCTGACCGGGAGTCCAACCAAAGCAGATAATAGGTATACGGCGAATTATGGCTTCATAATAAATCAGATTTTTAATGAGCATAATGCACATATTACAAATTGCACTTGCCCTTTCCATTGACTGCCTAGGAAAGAATTTTCCATCCTCAATATATTTGAAGGCTCTGATTATTTTTTTGGCTGGATATTTGATGATAATGCTGTCAACATCTAAGTTATCAGTAACGGTACGAATATTCTTTAAGCATGTATCACTTAAAAAGCCGTTATCAAAAGTAACAGCCAGTATGGAAGCATCATACCTTTCCTTTATCATTTTTAATGAATAAGTACTGTCTTTACCGCCGCTGTATGCCAGAATAATCTGGTACTTTTCTTCCCTGTTTGCTTTAATTAAAGAAGAAATTTCTTCTTCATTGTTATTAACTATACCCCGTGATTCATATTGGGTTGAGCATAAATTACATAACCCGTCTTCATTTATTCTGACCGAAGGCATATTATCATTTAAAAGGCATTTTTTGCAGACCTGCATTTAATCACACCACCTAAACTGCTTTATCTTGTGTATTCATCTTTTTTTTGAGGTAGGCATATATGCTGTTTATTGAATCAAAATTTTCTGGAACAATCTCACTATCATACACCTTGATACCAATAGCATTTTCAATAAATGCAACAAGGGATATGATGCCTATGGAATCTACATATCCTTTATCTATAAGTGATTCATCACCATTAATATCATCAAAGGATTCTCCATAAAGAAAATTGTTTTCAAAAAATTCTTTCAATTTTTCGTTTACTGCCTGTATATTCATATTTTCCCCTCCACATTATTGTTCATCTGAGCAAATGCTTGTAAAACTTGTTAAAACACTTCTGATAATAGTCGTATATTTCTGTCCGGTAATATGTTTCAAAATCTTCAATTTTGTTTTTTGTTCTTACTGGATTACCTCCTGACATGGTATTGGGAGGGATATCATTATATACAACTGAACCGGGTAGAACGCAAGCATTGGGGCCTATTGTGACATTGGGCATTATAATCGAATTTTCACCTATATAAACTCTGTCCTTAATATCAATTTTTCCATACTTGTTATTGATATATTTATACTCTTCCCGATTATTAATAACCCTTATGGCACCGTCATGGGTAATAAACTTCACCCCATTAGCTATGACACATTGCTCTCCAATATGAATCAAATATGGTTCGCTTCCGAAGGAATCCTTTGAAGTAAACAGAAGTGTTCCTTCCCCAACCTCCATTCCGGCTTTGTGGAGTTTTTTGATTTTTGTATTGTTCATGTGTTTTTTTAAGGCTAACAGTCCCATTCTTATCCCTCCCTATACTTTATTGTTAAGTAAATGTGTCTTACTACTTGTCCAGAAAAACTGCTTCAATACCTTACGTTTTGTCTTTTGATTGTATTGTAAAGTCGTATTTTTCTTGCATACTTTTTCGTAGTACTGCAATGTACAGGTAACTTTGGCCGGGTTTCCCGACACACATCTGTTGGGTTCTATGTCGTCCATCACTACCGCTCCAGCACCTATTACCGCATTAGGCCCAATATTAACACCGGGTAAGATAATTGCGTTAAGACCAATAAAACAATTATCATGTACAATTATCTCCCCTAGATGAGAAGCACTATCATTTTTGCTGCCAAAAGTATTGGCTACCGCAATTCCGGGATTAGTAATAAATTTTACTCCCGAGGTTATTACACAATTATCTCCAATCGAAACCAGATGCGGGTTGCATCCATAGTCTTCCTCCCTATTGAAAAGAATGATATGCTTCCCCATCCGCAACCCATTTTTCATAAGCCTTTTTATTTCAAATCTATGAACTAACCGGTAAAACATCCTATCATTCCTTTAATTCTATTCATTTCCTTAGCAAATTAAGTATAAAGACTCCTTTATACAAAAAATTCATTACATTATACTGTGAAGTACTGTATTGATCTAATACTTCACTGAACGGCACAATGTTCGAATCTGTTTTTAGATGCTCTTCAATACTTTTAAACATTTTATCATCGGCGCTATTGAGATGAAGGCAAATGGTTTTTACTCCAATAACTGATTTAACAGGTCCCCATACCTGCTGGGGAACATGTAATAAACCATCTTTCATAGTCGGATAAACACCTATCCCATCTGTAACTGCCCTGAATTTTAATGCTTTTAGTGCGCTTAATGTGTTCTTATCAAACGAATGTCCCGGCGCCATCCAGACATCGGTGTCAAGCCCATAGTTTCTTAATATTTCTTTGCCTTTTTGGATCATGGAAAACTGTTTTTTATATGGGATACCGTAGAACTCAGATTGGGGTTTAAAGCCGCAGAATTTATAGAACCCTCCTATCTCTTTTGTCCTATATTTATGCTGATAGCCATGCTGCGCTATCTCTACCCTACCCTCATCCCTCATCTTTTTAATAATTTCCCAGAAGAACTCTTTTTTCTTAGCCACTTTAAGTTTTTGATCCTGATTATCCGGAACAACACCTAACAGCGGTACAACATTGTATTTGCCAAAAAGATTAATAAATTTTTCGAAGTTATCCCAATTCATTTCGGGGACTACATCATCAATTCTATAAACACTGCATGCTTTCATGGTTTATCTCCTTTATGCGTGTCAGCCTATGCAAAAGCTGTTTTACTATGCAAATGGTGATTAAGCGGCGAGCCTGCTGCGATTTAAAACGGAGCAAGGATTCTTTTTGAAGAATAAACGCCCCATCTGTTAATAAACAAGAAATCTTTAGGAGGAATCTCGTACAAGCCGTACTTGTAGGGTTTGTCAGAGAAATTAGCTATTACTCTAATCCCGCCTGAAAACTGAGTTCTTTGGACAAGTCTGTCCTTAGTTAAAAAATCGTGGCGTTGCATCGTTTCATAACCGGTTTGTTCGAGTACCCACCCCGATATTTTTATGCTTCTTAAAAAGTTATCTTTATTCTTTTCCCAAAACGAATAGTCTCTGGGGAAAACAAGATTCATGCCACCGTATAATACAGTTATAAGATCCTTGGTGCGCCAATATTCTGTAACTTTTGAAACACTGTCACCCGTATACCAACCTGATATATGACAATCATGGTATACCAAGGACTTTAATGGAATCCTCACCGTAGGATTGACGGTATATTTGATATACAGGTTTCCCGGGTTATCGGTAGGTTTTCGCCAATCTTCCCCTGCCCCGGACGGCTGAGCGATGGTTAATGTACCTTCACTATAATGGGTAAAGGGAATGGCCCAATGTCTGGTTTCTTCAGTTCCGGTAATCATGTTGTAGTCATAACTTATTTTTTTAAGCAGCTCTTGCCTTAAAGTGAGGTCCTGCCGCTTTGTCATGGGATGGATATCTGAAAAGTCTTCATAAAGCGAACATGAAACTGCCACATCCACAAACCTTCCCAAATAGTTATTTTCTTTCAAATCAGCCGAAAGATACTCCTGTGCATCTCTTATAGCATATTGGGTATTCACCCGAAAGCCGGTAATCCGGTTATTATCATAATAAGTGGTATAGCCTTCTATGGGGTTACCCTTCTTATCTCTGATAACTCTTTGGTCAAAGCCCTCTGTCCTGTAGCGTGGCGAACTTTTTTCAACCTTAGGCTCAAATATGTCCGAGAAATTGTCGTAGCGGCTTGGTATCATTCCATTGTCGGCTGCATATTTTATCACCTCCGGTCTTTTTTCTTCTTCGTAAACCTTCCATCCGTATTGAAAGTTCAGTAGAACTTTATTAACGCCACTCATTTTAAGTTCATCGATAATTTTATTGGTCTTCATATCCTCTGGGCCAAGCCATAAGTCAACACTTCCAATGAGCTTTTCCACATTTTTATTAAGTTCTGCTTTTTGTTTCAGGCTGACTAAATCCGACGGGGTATTTATTTCCAGATGTTTTCTGTATATTTTGGCCATTTCGTTATATCCGTCATAGTTGATTAAATCAATATAGAAAACTCTCTTGTAGCCAAGCCTTTCTTTTTCGGGGAAGTGCATCAACTCCATACAATAAACAGAGGAACCTTTTGGTTTAACAAAATTCACAGCGGTATCGGCCGGCGAATCAGAGGTTATCATAATACCGCTTTGTGAATCGGTCATCCCCACAAACGGCATGGTTGCCTTGTGCCCCCATAAAAGAAAGTTACCAAAATCAGATTTTTTGGATGCAGGAACATAAATGCCTTCGGCATAAGGTATAGCAAAATGTTGATTTTCTTCTGTGCCTGTAAATGGACCGGGGAAAATAATAGGTTTGTAAAGCTTGCTATTTTTGTCGCTTAATAGTTCGCCTCTAATTCTTCGGTCTTCCAAGGTTAACCTAGCCGAAATTGTTATGTTTCGGTGTTCCTCTTTGTACTTTTTTTTAATCACCATTTCTGTAGGATTCACAATGCTTATATCAACTACATCGTAGCTACCCAAAGGCTCTGTTTTATATACCCTTCCATTAGTCTTGTTCACTATGGTAAAACTATTGAGAACATCGTTATACTCTAGCTTTATATATGAGTTTTCTATGGTTGATATGTTGCTCTTCTCTTTCCCGAATACTTGATTATTACTTTGAGTAACACATAAGCAAAAAAACACAATCGCAAGGAAAATAGTAAGTTTCTTTATTGCACCAATACGAATCAATATAAATCTCCTATCTGTTTTCGTTTTACATTACTTTTATTGTCCTTTTTCAATAATTCAACATACAATTTCATGGTTTTGTCAGCTGCATCATCCCAGTCGAAATTATTTTTTATATATTCTATTATTGTTGAACGGCTAATATTTAGGTTTTCTTCATCATTAAGAATCATGTCCATTTTTTTGCTGAGATCATCTATATCTCTATGTTTAAAAGTAATGCCATACCTAGATATAACCGCTCTGTTTTCTTCGATATCACTTGCCAAACAAAGCTTGCCATAGCTCATTGCTTCAAGAAGGCTAATGGGCATTCCTTCAATATCTGAGGGCAACACATAAACAAATGCATTACTTAAAAGTTCCTCAAGTATTCTTCCTTGAACAAAGCCGGTAAAAATGATTTTTTCATTGTCCCCGGCCTTTAGATGCAGCTCTCTTTCGTAATCGTCACTATGACTTGAACCGCCTGCTATAACCAGTTTTTTATCGGTACTTAATCTTTTATAGGCTTCGATTAGATAATGGATACCCTTTTCGGGAACAAGCCTTCCCAGATAAAGAAAGTATGCTTTACTCTCCAGTCCCCATTTTTCGCGGATAGTCTCCGGAGAAACACATTCTTTTATTTCTACGCCATTCTTAATATAATCAACATTCTTTTTGTACTTTTCTCGATAATAGTCCACCAGGGATTCCGAAACGCTAATTGTCCTATGTGCGAAACGGGCGGTGGCATATTCTCCGAATTTTAGAAATCGGCTTGAAAATCCACCCCATTTACTCCTTTTCCAATCCAAACCGTGAACTGTGCACACTACCTTCTTCCCCAGCACCTTTGCGATAATTGCTAGTGTCGAAGGCCCTAAAGCATGAAAATGAATTATGTCATTATGTCCAAAAAGGGCATGTATCAAAGATGTAAACGAATGGGTTATGGCATCTAAGCGTTTTGTATTGATATATGGAGTGAAAATTGTGTTAACTCCTTCGAGAGTTTTTTGTTTTTCATCGCAATAGGATTTACGGCAGTAAACATCAACTTCGCAGCCTTTCTGAACCAATCGCTTGGCAATTTCCTCTACATGGATTTCAATACCTCCTGACCTTGAGGGAATACCCTTTTGACCAATCATGGCTATTTTCATAAGATAAACATACCTTCCTATCCTTATTGAATTTGTGCAGTTTGAGAATTAATAAGATTTATATATTGGTTAAGCATTCTATCAAAGCCAAAACATTTCAATGCTTTTTCACGACATTTATCACCCATGGGGAGATAATCTATATAACCGATAATCTTTTTTATGGCATTTATCAGCCCATCAATATCCCCGTGTTTATATAGTATTCCGTTGCCGCCGCTGTCTACTATTTCAGGAGAACCACCGGAATTAGAAAGTATCAATGGCTTACCCAATGCCATACTTTCTAAAGCGGCTAAAGACAATGTCTCTGATGAAGTCAAAGCTGAAAAATCGGCTGACATAAGATAGGGCATAACATCTGCGACAAATCCTGTGAACATTACATCATCATCTAAACCTTTTTTTGCGACCAAATCCTCAAGAGCCTTTCTTCTAGGGCCGTCTCCCACTATCAGAAGAAAAAGATTATAACCCTCATTTTTTAATCTGTAAATTGCTTCTATCATATGGTCATGGTTTTTATGAGCCCAGAGCGACGCATTCATAACTATGACAATCCTGTCAGCAGGTATCCCTAGCCTTTGCCTACAACTTTGTTTATCATGTTTATTTAAATAGCATTCATAGTTTTCCAGTACAATACCGTTCAAGATAACTGACGCTTTATTCTGGTCTATTCCGTACCTCTTGACCCAATACTTTTCCTGGTTTTCACTTACAAAGACGATCTTATCAAACTTGTTTGCCGAAGGTGCGTAAATAAGCCTGTTTTGAAGTTCCCTTTTGAAATTTGTCGGCTCGGTATTGTGAAGAATAATGATACTTTTTGCTTTGAATCCCAAGAATCTTAATACTCTGCCATATAATATCGGGTAGCTGTCAACCATAATAAAAACATCGGGACAGAAACTTTCAATTTGTTTTTTTACCCGGGAAAAAGCCGATAGGTCAAAATACTTTTTTCTTTTTATGAATACTTTCTCTATGCGCGCATCAAGCCTATCGGCGAGGTCTATCCTTTCTGTGTCCAGCACCAGCACTTTTACTGTAAATCCTTTTTCGCACAATCCGTTGAATAGGAGAATGGAATGAATTTCGGCTCCTCCGCATCCTATGTTTGACATTAACGCAATTATGCGTTTATCTCCAGGTTTTGTTTTATAAAGGTTTGTTGACATGCTCAATTCTCCGTCTTGTAAATTTCGGTATCAACTGACCGATATAGCTTATTAACTGAGAAATCGTTTCACGGTTGAAGGTAACAAAGCCGATTAAAAGATAAATTCCCACTACAACAGCAGAGTACAAAGATAGGGTAACAAGCTTTTGAAGTACACCCTGTACTTTTTCCATGGGGAACAACATGGATATCACAAAGCAGACCGCAAAACATGAAAGCGTATTAACTCCGATATATCTAAGACTTTTGCCAACCTGAATAAATGCAAATTGTTTCTTTATCATAAATAGGTTTATTGCAATGATATAAACTAATTGCACCAAAAGAACTCCAAGGCCGTAGTACCTGAAATCCATATAATTGATAATTACGAATACTGCAACAGCAGACAGCACCTTGCTTACAATATTCCAAACAAAGGAAATATGGAGAATCTGCTTTGCGATAATAAGCCTTACAATTAATCTGTCCAATACTAACAGCGGAACCGACAAGATAATATATCTAAAGAAGATGCTGGTCATAATTACCGATTCCC
This sequence comes from Clostridiaceae bacterium, assembly GCA_012520615.1. Lineage (GTDB taxonomy): Bacteria > Bacillota > Clostridia > DSM-8532 > DSM-8532 > DTU059. The sequence goes on from JAAYNX010000214.1 coordinate 19,413, forward strand.
TAGTAAAATTGCCTCTCTCAAACAGTATAGAAATAATAGTAGTGGCCTGAAAAGACATTATAAAAGTAAGGGGCATAACAATTGTCAGTATAACCTTAATATATTTGAGATAGCTTACATTAAGCTCTTCATACTCGGCTTTGGAGTATTTTTCAATAATGTTGATCCCCAGAACAGTTGTCACCTGCCCGGCCAGAACAAGTACTAAAATATTGTATATTCTTTCACTGTAGCTTAATGCAGTATATACACCTTCCTGCAGGCCTGATATCAAATACATCCCCACATATTGGCTCATTATGTTTGTAACCTGAGAAATAACCACAAACAAAATGTTCTTTTTTAAGCCCTTATCAATCTTGTATCTTTTCCTTTTGAAGCTGAAGCCAAGCAACCGGAAAAGTAAATAGTTAAGTATAATAAACTGGATAACATGAGCAGCTAATATTCCGGCCGCCATGCTTACCACTCCGTATTTGTCTCCCATAAACACTATGATGACTATTGTAAGAACGCTTTTCATCATATCCAGTATCATAGGAAAGGTAAAATACTTATATGACTCAAAAACATTCAGTATAAACGATGTTGTCAGGATAAAAAAGAATGTAGGAATGGTAAGTATTATAATCAGCCTATTATCATGAATATCTTCCGGAGTGAATTTTGAAGCTATGCTCATGAACTGCTCGGGTATGGCACCAACTAATACGCATACCAATATCCCTATAAGAATATAAAATCCGTAGATATTGAATATGAAACTCTTGCTTTCATCATTTGATTCTTTTTCCCTTATTTTTATAGCATTTGGTATTATAACAGCCTGATTTATATTGCTAAAAAGCCCAGGAAGCAATATGGTGATGGAGATACAAAAGAATAAAAAATCTGTGCTTTTTGTGGCTCCAAAGTAATTGGATACAATAATAGCTTGAACGAATGAAAGCAGACGGGCAAAAAGGCTGAACAGGGTCGAAAAAAAGACCGATTTGGTTGTGCTTTCAAATTTATGAGTTAATCTACCCATGTTTTCTCCCATCCATTTTATATATTTTGCGGACAATTCTCTTACCGGCATTGTTGAAAATAACACCGAACACATTTGCTCCAATGTCTTTTAAATCGGAATAGTATTTATGTATCATACTGCCCCGATTACTTTTGCTGTTGCATACAAAATAAGCGCCATCAGCCGATATCGCTGCTATAAAGCCTGATAAATTCTCTTCCAAGGGAGAAGTATCTATAATTATCCGCTTGTATTTTTCCTTTAATTTATTTAGTAAAGATTTCACCGATTCTTTATTAATAACAAATTCACTGGTTCTTTTTAAATTGTCCAACGAGAGATAGTCAAGATTTAGGTTGCCGGTTTTAATTATTCCATCAGCTGAGGCTTCTCTTACTTTGTTTTTTAAATTGCATCCGGAAGATTCTTCTTTAAGACTTATAAGAATCGTTTTATCTCCATTATCTGAAAACTCGTACGATATATAATCGGCAATATCGCCAGACCCATCCTCATCAAAGGAACTTACTAATGCAATTGTATTTATATCTTCCATAGATTTCATTTCTTTAAGAAGAATATCATTTATAATTTTTCTAATTGAAAGCAGGAACAAATCAGAATTATCACTTACCGGATTTAATCTCATAATTTTACCCCTTCAACCTTTGCTTTTTTTGAAGCCGGTACCGGCAGGATATTCTCATTTTCAAAGAAACCATCAAACGGAGTGATGCTTTTATTAACCAGCACTGACTCGCCTATAACTATATTGATAAGGCCTCCTAAAAATATGCCTCCCAAAACCGCCAGCCCCGTAAAAATAAGGTACTCATTGCTGTTAATCGGAGTTGCATCGGCATATGGCCTGTTTAGTACCTTATATGTTATCCCGTCAATCTCCTGCAATTTAGCATAAAGGTTCTTATCAAGGGATTGCAGGAGCATAAGCGCCAATTCCGGTGAGTATGTCTGAATGCTTGCTTCAATAATTCTAGAGTTTGGTATGGCATTAATAGTTATTGAATTCTCCAGAACATGCTGGCTTATACCACATTCCTTTTCCACTCCCGACAGAACCTCTTCGCTTGATGCTATTTGGGAGACATCCACCACCGCCATTTGAGAGGATCTTATAGAGTCAAATATATTTACTTCATTTGCATATTTATCATTGATGGCTATCATCATCTTTATTCTTGCTTCATAGATTGGCTCAAATGAGTTTTTATAGGCAAAATATGTAGCCCCTGCACTGACAGCCATCAATAATGCCAAAAGCCATATCCTCGAAAAAAACAGCTTGATGTATTTCTTTGATATTTCATTCATAGTGTATTCTCCTATACTGATTCTTTAACAGTTTCTTCGGTAGCTATTAATAGATCAAGAATTAGCGGCTGTCGCCTGCAACGATTTAGCGCTCCGGGAAAAACATCCGGTTTTCTAGTCGCTGCGCAGTGCTTGCAACCAATCAGACTTCGTCTTCCTGGGCAAGCCTTGCATGGGTGCTACTACTGTTTACTTAAGTCGCTTGCGCTCCTTGTAAACAGTGTAGCGACCTTCAGCTACGCAATCCATGCTCCGCTTTAAATCGTTGCAGGAACGCCGCTTAATTGCATATTCCATTATTTAAATCTGCTTATCAAGCAGCCTATTCGATTAATCTGCTAGAAAACGTTCTGCTGTATCGTTATCAATTACCTTGTCTCTAACGAGCTTTTCAAGCAAGGTAAAATCTTTCCCCTTGATTTTTTGCTTCAGTGCGAAATAAGTGAGATTGGCCATATCTCCTCTGGTAAAACTGTTTTTACTAAGGTATAAATGATAATCCCCAGTTATGATGCCAAGCTTTTCCGCTGTCTGGAGGGCAGTGTCTATTTTAAAGTCGCCGGTGGTGTCCGAATAGTCAAGAACCCTTAATAAAAAGGTCATATATATTGGAGCATCAATTTTAACTTCGCTGCCGAATTTTTTGGCTGACATGCCGTAGGTAAGTTTGTAGTGATATAAATATCCTATATATGAATCACCATATAGACCATCTGTAAACGGGTGCGGATACTTTTTACTTATCGCCTCAGCTTCTCCGCCGGTTAGCCTTGTAAGCATAACAGCCGCTTGAAGTCTGTTTGGTATCTCCTCAAGGTGGAATCCGCTGTCTGACCCTAAAAAAAGCCCTAACTCCTTCAACTTTAAGGCATAATACTCATCATTTTTGTTTTCTGTTATTATTTCATCGCTATTTCCGGTATAACCGCAGATTCTTGCCAACAGCCACCACATAGCACCAGCTTTCATATTGGCATTTATAGGCTCGCTGTGAGCCGAATAACAGTCATACCAGTCTACTCCCTCTTTATGGGCTTTCTGCCATTCCTGCGCCCAGTTTTTATCGGGCTTTTTGTCATTATTACTGTCATACCAGCAACCATCATTTGCGTACCTATCACCGAAGTACTCACCGTCAGGGTTATAGCTCTCAATATCTGCAAAGTCAAAAAGCACTTTGTTGTTGTCCAGGCAAAATTCTCTTATTTTATTATTATTCTGCCAAAGAACCCCCTCTTCGCCTGTGCCGTCTAAATGCCCTGTCATGTATATGAAAATCACATTTGGAAATTCATCCTCCAAGGCTTGCATTTGTTCTAAGTAAGTCTGAACAAATTCATCATCACCTTTTGAAAGCTGGCCGCACCACGACCACATTACAACATTAATGTCTTTGTTCTTCCGCAAATATTTCTCGGTTTCAACAGCCCAAGTTTTATTATCAGGGTTACCCAAGTCTTTTTCGCCGCCAAAAGGGTTATCTCTAAGGTCAAGTGAACCTTTGGGGCTTCCTTTCAGATAAGTAAACGGCTCACCTTTAAAATTAGTCATGCCTAATAACCCGTAGGTAATCTGGCTGCCATGAGATGTATGTCCGTATGCTATGTGCAGTTCCTTTTTGGCCTTTTCTGCCCATTCGACAGGAATCTTATTTATATCAATACAATTGTGGTCTGCAACTATGGGTATCCTAGCATCTTTATCAACCATCGCCAGCCCTCCCGGTTGCGAATTGTCAGCCATCAAATTCTGTACTGCATCCCTTTTTTCACTCTCTATGTTTCCAGACGAATTAAAAAGCTTGGAGCATGCCATTTGGGATATAGCTAGAGAAAAAGATATAGTAAGCGCCATTAACTTTTTCATATGAATCCTCCTTTTGGCTTTCAAATAACTTTTTATAGGCACCAATAAGAAAATCCCTCCTTTTCAGCCAATTCTCTAGAAAACATACCTTTAACATCAATCAGAATGTGATGATTATCACGGAATTTCTCTTTCAAATCAGCCAATGTCTTTTCTCCATAAGCTTTATGGCTCACAGCCAAGATTACGGCATCCACTTTTCCAATTCTATCTTCATCTAGGAGCTCAACACCATATTCTTCAAAGGTCTCTTCCTTATCTGCAATAGGGTCGGTAGCAAAGATATTAATGCCGTATTCCTTCAATTCTCTGATAATATCAATAACTTTGGAGTTTCTTGTGTCAGCTACATTTTCTTTAAAAGTGACACCCAAAATAAGTACTTTTGAACCTAGAATCGGTTTTCCTGCTTGAATTATTTTCTTCACTGTGTTTTCAGCCACATACTTGCCCATATCATCATTAATTCTTCGCCCCGACAAAATAATTTGTGGGTGATATCCAATAAGCTCCGATTTATATGAAAGATAATATGGGTCAACTCCGATGCAATGCCCGCCTACAAGGCCGGGATAGTATTGCTGAAAATTCCATTTTGTCTGAGCGGCTCTCAAAACTGCCCGAGTATCAATATCTAGCTTGTGAAAAATAATCGATAACTCATTCATAAATGCAATATTGATATCTCTCTGGGCATTTTCTATTACTTTTGCAGCCTCAGCCACCTTTATTGATTCGGCTCTGTACACCCCTGCCCGGACTATAATTTCATATACTTTTGCTATTTCTTCTAGGGCTTCTTCGTCACAACCCGCAACAATTTTCTTAATGCTTGTTATGGTATGGTTTTTATCTCCGGGGTTGATTCTCTCTGGTGAATACCCTACTTTAAAATCTTTTGGGCATTTTAATCCGGACTCTTCTTCGAGGATGGGAATACAAATCTCTTCGGTTACTCCAGGGTAAACCGTTGATTCGTATACAACCACTGACCCCGGCTTTAGCCGTCTTCCCACGGTTTGGCTGGCCTTCATCATGGCATTCAAATCAGGCTTTTTGCTGTTGTCAATAGGCGTAGGAACAGCAATTATAAAGAACTTCGCATCTTCAAGCTGTTCTTCATCTGTGGCAAATTTCAATTGGCACTGGGCCATTTTCTCATTTCCGATTTCGTTTGTTACATCAATTCCCCGCCTATATAATTCAATCTTCTTTTTGTTAGTATCAAATCCCAGAGTTTTAACTTTCTTAGCAAATTCATAAGCAAGAGGCATACCCACATAACCTAAGCCAACAACTGCCATCTGCTCTTCACCTTTAACCAAAGCCTCGTAAATACTCATTTTTTCCTCCTAAAATAAACGAATTGTATAATGCTACATTTGCGAATTGTTTACATACCATTCAACGGCTGATTCAAGTCCTTTGTCAAAGCTTAACAAGGGACTGTAATTTAAATATCTGTTGGCTCTTTTAATATCAGCATTTGAATCTTTAACATCTCCCGCCCTTGTGGGGCCATATACCATATTTGTCTGTCTTTTTAGAAGCTCACAAATCTTCTTGTACAAAGAATTGACAGAAATCCTATCTCCGTTTGCAATGTTAAACACCTTGCCGCAAGCGGCTTTCTTAGCGAAGCATGCCTTTAAATTGGCATCAACAACATTGTCGATATAGGTAAAATCTCTTGTCTGCTCACCATCTCCGTTTATTGTAGACACCCTGTTGTTCAGAATATTTTTAATGAAAATTGGAATTACAGCCGCATAGGGAGAATCCGGGTCCTGACGACGCCCAAACACATTAAAATAACGTAAACCAATTGTTTCTAATCCATAGAGATCATAAAAATTTCTTGCATATAATTCGTTCGTCTTTTTTGATACTGCATAGGGTGAAAGGGGAACTCCCACTCTTCCTTCCTTCTTTGGCAATCTTTTTTCATCGCCATACACCGAAGAAGATGATGCAAATACAAATCTCTTCACTTTGTTATCCCGGGCAGCGATTAGCATGTTAAGAGTGCCCCCTACATTTACATCATTTGTTGTAACAGGATCTTTTATTGATCTGGGTACCGACCCTAAGGCAGCCTGATGAAGCACAAAATCAATATCTTTACATGCTTTTTGGCACATGTTTACATCTCTTATGTCGCCCTCAATAAACTCAAACTGTTTATTACCTAAAAAGCTCTTAATATTTTCCATTTTGCCTGTTGACAGGTTGTCCAACACACGCACAAACGAGTCCTTTTCCAGCAAGGTTTCTACTAGGTTTGATCCTATAAAACCCGCTCCACCCGTTACCAAAAACCTCAATATAATACACCTCTTTACTCACACAGCTAAAATGCATCTTGGCTGCCAAATATCGCTGGTATCGTTTTAATAATAATTTTCATGTCGTATAACAAACTGCGCTCCCGTATATACCTAAGATCCATCCGTACCATTTCCTCGAACCCCACATTACTTCTTCCGCTAATCTGCCAAAGGCCGGTTAATCCCGGCTTAACTGATAGTCTCAGCTTTTGCCATGATTCGTATTTTGCCACTTCGGTAGGTAGAGGTGGCCTTGGCCCAACAAGGGTCATATCTCCTTTGATGATGTTAAGAAGTTGGGGAATTTCATCAATACTTGTTTTACGTATGAACCTTCCGATTTTTGTAACTCTTGGGTCGTCCTTGATTTTAAACATAGGCCCTTGAGCCTCATTCTTACTTTCCAGCTCACCAATCAATTTGTCTGCATTCATTACCATAGATCTAAATTTATACATCTTAAAAATTCTTCCCTGGTAGCCGTTCCGCTCTTGAACATAAAGCACTTTTCCGCGAGATGTAAGTTTTATTGATAGAACTACGATTAGTAATAAAGGTGAAAGGAGCACCAATATTGATGTGGCAGCGACTATATCGAATACCCTTTTAGTAAAGTTATATAAACCTCTGACATTGCATTCAAGGCTTCTTAGCCTTATTAAATTTTCCATATTGTTTCTATCAGTTACCATAAAAGCTACAACTCCATCCTACATAATCTTGTAATGTGTTAATGGTTTATTAGATAGTATTAATGACGCATTACTTTTTAGAAGCAAATTTGCTTCTTGAGTACTGCACCATCTGTAAATTGTTTCAACCGCTTTACTGAAAACTCTAGAATAATCATTGCTGTTATGAGCGTTAGATGCTATAAAATCCACCATACCAAGGCTTATCAGCTTTTTCGTATATTCCTTCACCTTATGCCCATAAATTCCGGCAATACTGCCTGCATCTGCTTGAACCAAGATACCCGATGATTTGATATATTCAATGAAGGGCTTCATCTGATTCATTAGTAATAGATTACGTTCAGGGTGAGCAATAATAATTTTAACTTGGTACCTCTTTAACCTGTGCAGCATCTTTTTTGCATCTTCACACGTGTAGTTAAAAGGTATCTCTATCAAAAGATATTGCGTATTCAGCTTTGATTTTCTGCTAATCTTTCTTATATATTTAATAAGATCTTCATTGCAATAAAGTTCGCTTCCAAGTAGCAGCTCCATCTGAAGTTCTGCGGCTTTTGCCATTAAAATTGCGTACTTATCATTGACTGTTGTATTCTCGTATAGTTTCTTTTGATAGTGGGGAGTAGCAATAATCTTATCGATTCCAAGTTTTGCCGCCGCGGATAGCATTTTTATAGATTCTTCCAAGCAATATGATCCGTCGTCCACACCATAAATAAGATGGCTGTGAATATCAATCATGGTCTATATCTCCTTTTTAAATAAGGGTTTCGCCCGTTATATATCTTTCCTCTTAAAGGGCATAGCTTCGCCATTCGGGTTATTGTAAAACCCGATTATTATATGTTATGACCTCCAAAAAATGCATCTTGCAGAAACAATAATGCATTTAATTGGATTGTTATTATGTGAAATGTCTTATGCTGGAACTACAAATGCTATACTCAGTTCAACTGTTCGTGGCTGGCCCATGATGTTCAATCGCACCTTTGCACGGCCTTTCCTTTTATCCACCGCAATTATATACCCCTCTAGCCCCAGTAATGGTCCACCTGTAACTATAATGCTGCCGCCTTCATAATATGCATACGAACTTCCGATTACATCATCGTTACACATTAATTGGCTGATTATTCTCATTTCGTTTTCGCTAATTTCTGTAGGACCATCTCTATCTTTTATTAGGCGGATTACTCCGGGAACATCATTAAATAACTCGCAATCAGTTTTTGATAGCGTACCATTCAAAAGGATGTACCCGGGAAACAATGTGCGTATTTTGTACTCCCAAACACCCTGTTTTCTTTCTCTCATGCATCGTTTAGGAACAACAACCTTTATATCCCTATCTCCGATGCGGTAAACTAATCTCTTCTTAATATTCTCTTCTTCTCCAGTCTTAACAAAGAGTGCATACCATTTAGATTTACTCATAGCTTTCCGATACTTTCCAAAACCTATTATTTCCAAAAATAGCTGTTTCGTAAACGCAACAACGCAATTATAATAAAGAACCGAATTGCTGTAAAACTAATTCATATGCTATTTCCCGTCACATTAGCATATTTTTCAACCTAAGGCGGGAACAAATCAAAAGAACACCTGTTTTTATTTGTATGTTTTTGTAGTTTTATGAGAATATTTTTCTAAAAATTATGTTAAAGGCGAAATATATTTTTTTATTAAATATACATCTTTAGTCGAATCATCCATATGCTTCGTATAGTCAGCACCAATCTTGCATTTTTCATAATATTCTTCAAGTGTTTTAATCACTCTGCACGGAACTCCCGCAGCAATCGAGTTAGAGGGAATATCCTTCGTTACAATGCTTCCTGTGCCTATTACGACATTATCGCCTATTGTTACATTGGGTAAAAAGATACACCTGTTCCCTATAAAAACATTATTTCCGACGGTAATCTTGCCAAACACCTCGGCATTTTCAAGCATACCCAGATTTCTCAACACCTCAACCCCACCATCGTGAGTTATGAACAAGCAACCGTACGTTATTTTCACGTTATCTCCAAGCCTTACCAAGTAGGGTTCGCTGCCAAAGCTGACATCTCCGAAGATCTGGCAGTTCTTCCCCATGGCAACCCCCATCTTTTGGTATATTTTTGCACGCTTTGTGGTGTCGGCAAATTTAAGCTGAATACCTTCATACAATTTTTTAAGCATTTTTTTATCCTCTTTTGCTAAATGATAATTTTATTATATAAATATCAGAATTATGGTAAAGCATTTTCGTAATTCATTTCCCAACATATTTCTATCATTGTCTGCTAATGCGGTGGTGTCATAGTAAGAGTGTTCTTTTTGCAAAAAGATAATAATGAACCTAGAATTCTAAATATTCATACTATGAATTACGGGAGCAAAAAGTGAATGGAAGGGAATACATGGCAGTAATCAATTTTAACAGCACTGAAATATCAGATGCATTGAACAATCCCTATATGGGATGGGCGCCAACAGCAGAGAGAGGCCCTTATAGTCAGCCCCACAGGTTGGTTTACGCAGGATTAAAATGGAGTGAGTTGGAGCCTACGAAAGGTAAATTTGCATGGTC
>JAAYNX010000097.1 GCA_012520615.1 Clostridiaceae bacterium
GCCTTTTCCCGGTGTCGGTATCAAATAATCCGATCCCAAAACAGCAATAGCAATAACTCTTGCACAACGTATTGCATGATTATGAACGATAGATTTTGCCTTTTTCATTCCATCGTCAGATTTCAAAGCAGCTTCATCGATTGCAAACTCTATCCATTCCGCAGAAAGGCGATCGAGCGTTCCAAGCGTCGGTTCCTCAATTTTGAATTGCTTGCGGACCTTAACCGGAATACGCTTTTTTAGCAATCCAAAGAATCGTTTCTTTACCTCAAATTCCGTATCCTCAACCTCAAATTGTATTCCTTTATTTATAAGAGCGTTTAGCTCGGCTTTCTCTTGTTCAAGTGTCTTTTTTTCGTCCATTGTTGTTTTTTAGTAAAAAAGCCCCGAAAACACGAAGTTCTGGGGCTTTCGGTTAGATAATATTTGCGATTAGGCTTATTATGCTCCTGTGCCTGCTTGTGTAACAGGTACAATAGCAGTTTTACCATCGGCAATGATTGTAACATTTGCAGTTCGTGATTCGGAATTAAGGTTTGCTGAAACCTTAACGGTAACAACCTTAGCAGCTCTTGTAACTGTCAGCCATTCGACATCACTCGGAGCAGCTGCATAGGTTACATTACCTACAGATGAAGCGGTTATCGTTTTACCTGTCGTATCAGCTGCACTTGTAAACGACAACGAAGAAGGTGTTACCACAAGCGACGGAGCCTTTGGAATTGCTCTAATTGCCTTCCCGCTTGTAACTGCCATAGGTGTAACCGTAAAATCGATGAGAAAAATACCCTTAGCCGATACATCTGCATTGACCACTGCCTCAATATCGCCGTTTGGAATTTCAAAATCGAGTCCCTGTTCAGTTTCAATCAGAATAGCTTTGTTTGCAACAATTTCATCACCATCAAATCCCCACTTAGGAGCCTGTTCGGTACCTACGTTTGTACCTCCGATATAATCGATCAATGTTTGTACGTCTGCATCCATGATGCTGAATGTAACTTTCGGGATTTTCTTTTGTTTTTTCCGAACTTCAGGAGCCGATTTGCCTTCCTCGAAATGTTCGGTAACATCGGCGGCATCTTGTATAATTTTGGCAGTGTCCCTGTACGTTTTGCCAATCTTTTTCATATCTGTTGGCATTACACCGTCCGGTGCTGCTTCTCCAACCTTAATTTGTGCTAATCCTAATGTTATTAAGCTCATAATAAATAATTTTTTAGTTTGTTTGTATGTTCCAATTTATGCGAATGTTTGTAAAGTGCTGATTTACACTCGGTTCTGCCAATATGGTTTGATTGACAAGTATAAGTTTCAACCCTGTTATGTTCGCATTTCGTAATGTTTCGATTGCCATATTCGACAATTCTTTTAATCGTGTGCGGTTCGCTTTAAGTTGCTGTTTTCCTCCAATCGTAACAACTTTATCAGGAACGAATATATTTACGTTAGAGGTTCCTATTTGAGGCAGATAATCTTGCGTTAGATCAATGCTGTTTACTACAATGTCTTCTTTTACCGAATCATCCGGTCGATCATCACCGACGTAAATGCCGCCGTTTATTGCGGCACTTACGGGTGATTCTCGCAACAATGAAAAAAGCAAGGTATCTGTTTCGAACGTAGTTTTCATTCGGTAGCTTTTTGAATATTGGATGTCAATTTCTCGAGCATTTTCGGCAACTCACGCTGCGCAAGGTGTTCGGCGCTTGATAGCACATTCTTTCCTTTAGCTTCGACATAAGTTGCATAATTCATTCCGGCTACAACAACAAGACTTACATCTGTTGTTTCTTTTCCGACAGCCTCTGCAAGTGCTTGACCCGTACGAATCCCGATTGCTGCCGCACCTCCTTCGGCACCGCTTGCGGCACTGAACTGTGAATGTATTGCAACCCCATCAACAAAAACAGAATAGCCTGTTGAGGATGTCAAAGCTCCTGTTTGCATCATGTATCCTTTATTTGTTCGAGCTTCAATAACGCACATCTCTCCAAGCATTTGCAGCCGTTTGATTTGTTGTTTAATGATTTGATCGAGAAAAGCATCGAAACGCTTTTGAATGTCAGCACGTGTAAAATTCGGCGTTATACCCATAATCTATTATGTAACTGACCTTTGTCAAATTTAAGCACAACGCCTTCTATACGCACATCAGAACCATCCGCATTATTGGCAACGAAAATACTTGTACCCACGTCTACTTTTTGCGAATCCTTAGGCAATTGAATTAATGATGTAAATCTATGGAATGTTCCTCCTGCAACCTGTATTTCCGATCCTCTGCCGTCCGTTTCCTCACGGCAAACGGAAATAAATTCTGTGGTTGTCTCCGAATCACTCCAATTTCCTTCATCGTCTTGTACAGATTCTCCGCCAAGAATCGAAAATAAATAATGTGGATATTGTTCTACTTTCATTTACCAATAACTTGAACGATTGTAAACCTTCGGACGCCCGACAAGCACGTTTTCTTTGCCCAATTCATTGCACAAGGCAGAATAATAAAGCTTAATTGCTTCCATATTCCAGCTTACGGAATAACCTCCTTCTGATACATTCTGCATCATCCCTTTGAGGATAATAGAAAATCTGTTGTAAACAGCCAGATCACATGCATTTATATCCAGATCGGAGGCTCCGTCAAGCGAACTTTTCAAAAGGATAATGTCAATGTCATCATCCGAAAGTCCGAACCCGCTCAATGTTTTAGTCAAATATTCCTTGTTTGTCATCGCACACGCTTTTTAAATGCCGGTGTTTACATTTCTGTATTCACCGACATTATTTTAGTTCTTATTCCATGAGGTAGCGTCTATCTGCATAAGAACAGAACGACCTGCCAAATTCCAAGCCGGGAATAGATTTGCTATACCTTCGGTCACCTCTTTTACGGGGCTTTCTTCCGAGTACTTTTTAATCAAAGTATGACCGTTAAGAGCTTTAATAGCTGCACTTCCTTCGAGCTTCAAATCAATCGGTCTTTTCCAGTACGTGTTCCCAAGAACCTTGCTTTCACTGAAAAGAATTACATTTTCCTCTAAAGGATTTTCAGTTATGCGACTTCCATCTGCAAGTTCAAGAGTAATATCCTGGTCGATAACAACAATTTGTAACCCTCTGAAAATCTGGCTTTGCTTGCTCAAATATGCGTTTACAGTTTCCAAATTAGGAGCATCTTGCGTGTTTGCCATGTTTTGCACGAAAGAAGCGCAACGTTTGTACACTTCTTCTTGATTTGCAAACGTGGTGAACGTATCAAGGCTCATAAAGGCAAACTTGTAATTTGCACCGATAGATTTGCCGATCTGCAAGGCTGCTTTGAAGTCCTTCGTGAAAGGCTTTCCTGCTGTTCCTGAAGCATAGGAAGTGTCAACACCAATTTTCTGATTACTTGGAATTTGATAATCAACGTCATATTCCGTAACGATAGCAGCATTATTGCTGTTGGTAAACTTCACTTTACCAAGAGAAATTTGCTTCAGTGCAATCCATTCGGCACGTGCTGCAATGCCGTCCCAACAATATTTTGTATCTTCAGCCCAAAATTCGACCAATGCTTTCAGGTCAGGGTTGTTGCCTGCCATTGCTACCATGATGTCGTATTCAGTCAATTCGTCCTCTAATTTCTCACGAGAAATCGAGATTTTCGGAATATCTCCCTGTATACGACTGATAGCTTCACGGGTTTTTCTCGGAATTGTAGCACCCCTTGAAACCAAGTCGGCGGCTATCTTTAAGCCTGCCTGTGCCTCTAACATTTTCCATGTCAGAAAATTTGTTTCTTTTAACGGGAAAAGGGTAGGATAATAGAAGTCCTTCAGATCGTAAGTACGAACTACAGCTTCCATGTCTTTTTCATTCAACCCTATCATTAATGATTTCTGCATAATTCTTGATTTTTAAGGGATTAAACATAAATTACACCTTTCAGTGCGGTTTTGATTTCATCAGTTACCACTGGCGCATTTGCCTCTTTAATAATAGCAATAAGCCATGCCGATACAAACAGATTTTCATTAGCAATCACATCCTCATTACTTCCTACTATAGCTATTGGAGCATTTTGTTTTGTGATAGTGTCAGGAACTGGAAATGTCTTCACTGTTGTTCCGTTTAAAGTTGTTACAACTTTAAGAGCCTCATCTTTAGCAAGAGCTTTACCGTTAGCTGTCCCTATCGTGATAATGTCATAACCGTCATTTCCACGGTTTATGTTTATGATCAGCTTTCCTGTCATAGGATCTGTTTCTGTACCGGCAACGAAGTCACCAACAGCAAGAGTGTGACCCTTATACACCTTGAATGTAGTTGCATCTATAGCTGCGACAGCCTCATAAACTATTGCACCATGCTGCACAGCAGCATTATTTGTAACTGTTACAAGAATAATCTTTGCGCCAACTGCAAGAGATGAAGAAAATCCTGCAGCAAGAGTCACAACATCCTTATCAGTATAGGTTGTCCTGTCAATTGCAGTGATTGTAGCGTGCATTGTTGCACCTTCGTCTGCTATCTTATCGCCTACCTTGAAGTGCGATCCTTTTGCTATTTCAAGCGATGTTCCAGAGTTGTATGCAGTAACGACTTTCCCTGTCTTTATTACATTATACAGACCGTTCGACCCAACTCCAATCGGCGTGCCTTCAAATAGAACATTACCTCCCAATTCTGCAACCGAAACGGTTACACCGCCTGGTATGTCGGCAATCCGATGAAGGACGCATTTTGCGACACGATTATCACTTTGTCTTTTAATTGTAAGTGCCATATTAGTTTTGTTTTAAAAATTAAACTTCTTTCCCAGAAAGCTCATTGCTTTCTGTTTTTTTGCTTTCCACATAGTCGGCCACACCTTTTGAAATACCGGTTTCCGTTTTTTGTGCGAAAATGGGCTTTCCGTGACCACCTAATGCAGCATTTGCCATGTTTTGATTTGCCATTGAAATTGCGGTTTCTTTTTCTGTCAAGTATTCAGTGAATGCTTCGTCCGAATCGAACTGCATGCGCTGAAAATCTTTCAGGGTTTGTGCCTTGAAATTATCGTCTTTGCACGCAGCAAGTTTTTCGTTCAAAGTCTGAAGCCTCGTTTTTGCAATATCACCCGCTTTGTACTTTTCCAATTCGGTTTGTAGCGGCTTTACGGCTTCGGCTATTGCATTTTTAATCATTGTTGCAATATCCGTCGTGCCGTCATCATTTTTTGTCTCCTGTTCGCCCGATCCGGGTTCTTGGGCTTTCCTTTCGACAAGGTCAAACTTCTTTTTCAAGTTCGTTTCAAAGGTTTTATTGCCTTCAGAAACCTCTTTGTCCACTTCAGCCCGATATTCCTTAACGAATGTTTCAACCTGTTCTTTCGTCAGCTTTTCGATAAGGGCCGATGCCTCCTCTTCGTTTGTCGCCTGTAACGCAAGTGAGCGTGCCAGGTGATTTAATCCGTCTTTACGCACGCCTGCGAATTTTGCCTGCAGTAATGCGAGAATTTTTTCTTTCATTCCAATGATTTTTAAATGTTTTAAATGTTTTACAAATCAACACATAACAAAAATAATCTGTATTATAGTAATACATTTGTTTGAGCATATATACTTATTCTTTTTTTATTCACATTCAGCAGGAAAAAATGAATTCCCAATAATTTTCCTACAAAATGTTTGTTATATTAAATAAAACAACTACATTTTTGATGAAACAAACAATTAAAATAAACAACAATGAAAACAGTAACATTACGAAAATTTGAAGAGCTTGCAATAAATGCGCACCGTTGGATATCTTTCGATTCAAAAAAACGTGCAGAAACAATTATTTTAGAACACGAAAGATTGCTTCAATCTGATTTAGAATTTATCCCTGAGGAGGAAAGAAATTTATATATAAAAACATTTGAAAATTATTTTACAAATTGGCTTTATGCACTTGAAAAATGTTCAAGTTCGGCAGTTACTGGACGATCCCGTTTTAATGTGCAAAAATCGCAAAAAACGAATAATGCTGAAGAACGCAGATATAATGAATTCCAAAGCTGGAGAAAAAAGACTTTAAAAGCGTTAGAGACAAAAGAAAAAACAAATCAACCTGCAAAAAAAAGTGAAGAGAAAGTATTTGATGGCGGTAAGATTATATATAACTATAATCTTAATAGATTGCAAATTCTATTTAACCAAAAACCTGATAGTGAGATTATTGAAAATCTCAAGAAACATGGTTTTAGATGGTCTCCTAAAAATAGAGTCTGGCAAAGACAATTGACCGAAAATGCAATAAAAGCAGCCGGGTCGATTGTTGAATCTCATAAATAATATAATTACATTTGTAATGGAAATGATAAATATAAAATCATATTATGATGACTGCTTGCGTATAATTGAAAGCAA
>JAAYNX010000252.1 GCA_012520615.1 Clostridiaceae bacterium
AAGCCATTGTGCGCCAGTTTCAGCAGCGTGACTTACTGCATGATGGAGTAAGGTTTTACTTGCATAACCATTTAGCCCCGGTGCACCGGTAATACCCAAAACCGCTATAAACATGAGTACAGCTGTAAGGGGAAAACGTCGCCAGAGCCCGCCGAGTCTATATAAATTTGTTTCTTTCGTACAAATATAGATGATACCCACACCCAAAAACAGGGCGGATTTAAATAAGGTATGATTGACAATATGGTAGATGGCGCCAATAAGGCCAAGGCTTCCATCTGCTCCCATATAAAGGCCAATACCTAAACCTAGAATTATATATCCAATCTGGCTTACACTATGATATGCTAAAAGCCGTTTGGCATCGCTCTGAATTAAAGCTGCCAAAACGCCCAAAAGCATAGTGCAGGTACCCAAAATTGCTAAGCCAGCTCCTAGCCAGGAATTCCCTCCTTGTAATTTCGTACCCCAACCGGCAAACTCACCGACCCTTATAAGTCCATAGGCTCCCACCTTTATAAGTATTCCTGATAAGAGCGCGCTACCGGGAGTAGGTGCCACTGAGTGAGCATGAGGAAGCCAAAGGTGTAAGGGTACCATACCGGCTTTAATGCCAAATCCCGCCACTAAAAGAGCAATACTCCAAGCGAACCTTTTGGAATTCAAAGAATTGACTAACCCTGAACCAATATAAGGCATTGTATCGGTAGCTGCACCCATTAAAACGATTCCCAAAGCCAAAAAAAGTCCACCAATGATACTATAAAATAAGTATAAATATCCTGCCCTAATTGCTTCTTCGTTCCATCTATGAATAACCCAGAAGAAGGATGAAACAGTCATGAGCTCAAAGAAAAGTAGCAAAGTAAATAAATCGCCTGCTAGGAAAACTCCTAAAACTGCCGATAAAGTCAATAATGTGCAGAATTCAAAGACTTTTGTTTTGCCTTCGTACTTCATATATTGAGGTGCATATATAGAAACAACAAACCAAATAAAAGCTGCTACCAGCACAAAAATAACCGATAGGGAATCGGCATGAAAAGTCGGTACGAAGGGACCTGAAAGCGGTACTCTATAGTTTAATGGCACCCCTTCAAAAACACTCTTAAGTCCGAGAGCACCCGAAATCAGAACTATGGCGCTGGTTACCAAAGGTATATTTATAAATCTACCCCGCTTAAAGAGCAATAATAATACTCCTATGAGGGGAATAATCGGAAAAATTACAAGTAACAAAGTTTTGACCTCCCTTTACTAATAAAACCAGTTTACAACGGCCTCAACTCCGGGCCAAACTATACCCGGCATTAGACCAATAAAAAGCGCAATTATTACCAGAATCAAAGTTGGGGCAAGCATAAGGGATACTCTGCCTCCCTTTTCTCCGCTTGTTTTTGTCCTCTCTCCCCTAAACCCATTCACAATAGCTGGAACAAAGCAAATTGCATTTATGATTCCACTTATAACTAACACCAAAGCAAGAGGCCATTTTCCCGATTCTACACTACCCTTCATCAGGTAGTATTTGCCCCAGAATGTATTAAGCGGCAACATGCCGATCATTCCCATGGTTGCAATACTAAACGCAACCATGGTCTTAGGAAGGAACCAGCCGATCCCGCCCATTTTGCTTACCTTAATCTCACCAGTCATTTCAGAAATAATTCCCGCGCAAAAGAAGAGAGTTATTTTTAGCGTAGAGTAGCTAATCATGTGAAATATTGCCCCGGCTAACCCCCATGCTTTAAGTGTAAAAGCACCCAATAGAATATATGAAAGATGACTTATCGTTTGATAAGCCAATCGACGTTTTAGAACATCCTGACGCGTAGCTGTAGCAATTCCAGCCAGAATAGTTATAGCGGCAATCCAGGGAAGTATGTTCCTTATTCCCAACTGTCCAATGAGCTCATGCCCAAACACAGAATAAACAGTCCGCAAAATCCCATAAACACCGGAATAAACTACTGCTACGGCATGCAAGAGAGCACTTACCGGAGTCGGAGCTACCATTGCCGTCGGCAGCCACCTATGTAACGGCATTATTGCTGCCTTAACGCCAAAGCCACCAATAAATAGTCCCAAAAGCCAGTTAAGTCCGGGTCTTAAAGAATTCACTAACATTGGTCCCCCGGAAAAATCTAACTTTCCTGACCATGCATAGGTGAGTACAATGGCAATCAAGATTGCCCCCGCCCCGGAAAGGCTATATAGTATATATTTCGACCCGGCTTTCATGGCCTCAGGGCTACGCTCATGAATCACCAAGGGATAAGTCGCAAAGGTCAGTAGTTCATAAAACAGATATAGTGCCACGAGATTGCCCGAGAAAGCTACTCCAAGGGTCATAGTTAAGGATATAAGAAAAAAAGTAAAGAAAGTTCGTTGTTTATGCTTTCCCACCATATATCCAAAAGAATATACTGCGGTAAAAAGCCATAAGGTAGAAGCAATAAGTCCAAAAACTGCGCCTAATGGGTCAGGATCAAGGCTAAAAGCCAATCCACCCAACTCACCGGCTATTCTGACGCTCTCTCCCGCAAATACCTTCATAGCTGTTCGCCAAGTAAAAAATGCACTGGATGAAGCGAAAAATAAAACAATATAGTTACGCAGGCGATTGTTGGTCTCTGGTATCATTGCAACAATCAGACCGCCAACTGCACCGCTAAATAAAGCTAAAATAAGACTAAGCAACCTCAAATCCTCCTTTGGCTCCTACCGGAGCCACATCTTACTTACACTGGGGGTAGTTTGCACCTACTGGAGCACCAATAGTTCAGCAGCGGCTCGACCAGCAAGCTCCAGTAATGAACCCGGCACTACGCCTAAAACCACTATTACTATTGATAATAAAATTAGAGCTAGCTTCTGCGGTACATTTGGATCCTTCCAATCTTTCTCCGGAGCAGATTCAAAGTAGGCGATACGTATAATTGGAAAGAGATAGGCCGCACAGAGTACACTTCCGGCAATAATTACAGCAACCGAAAGAATATTATCTGATTCAAAGCTTCCAAGTAGAAGGTGCCATTTTCCTACAAAACCAGAAAACAGCGGTATGCCTATCAGGCCCAAACTGCTGACAGTAAAGGCTGCAGTAGTTACCGGCATTTTTCTGCCGATACCCGAAAGATCTTTTATATTCTTTTTGCCTGTAACGGCGAGCATGGCTCCTGCTGACAAAAACAAAGTTGACTTAATTACTGCGTGACTGGCAAGATAAAAAAGCGTGCCTGCCAAACCTTTTGTATTTAAAAGGCCAAAGCCTAAGAAAATATACCCTACTTGAGCCACAGTAGAAAAAGCAAGTCTCCTCTTAAGATCATCTTGTGTTAGGGCAGATATGGAACCGGCGATAATCGCAACCATGCCCACCAGTACCAATACCTTGTGTACAGAGTATGTCTGCATTAAAGTATGTCCAAAAACATTGTATAAAACTTTTAAAAGACAGATCAAATAACCTTTAACGGCAAGTCCGGACAAAATAGCACTGGCAGGGGACGGAGCCACAGAATGTGCATCCGGCAGCCAAACATGCAATGGAAAAAGTGCTGATTTGACCCCAAAACCAACTAACATAAAGCTAAAAGCCATCCAGACCACACGGGGATTATTCTGCCAGATTCGTCCTAACTCTTGGGATGCAAATCCCATATTCAAATGCCCGGTAACAATATATATAAAACCAATTCCACCCATTACAAGGCAAGATCCTAATGTTGCCAGTATCAAGTATGTGAAGGTTGCTTTAGCTGCACGGGGATGGTTTCGGGCGCTTACCAGCCCGCAGCAGCTTAGAGTAGCTACTTCCACTAACACATAAACATTGAAAAGGTCATTTGTTAAGGCCATTCCGGCCAGAGCACCAACCAACAACAGGTAGAGCACATAAAACCTGGCTCTCCGCTCTTTTCCACCCACCTCAAAGGTAAGGTTACCTCTGGCAAAAAGCGCTATCGGCAGGCTTACAATAGCTATAACAAGCAAGAAAAACGCCCCTAAACTGCCCACCTTCAGCTCTATACCCCATGGAGCCGACCATCCGCCCATTTGATATATTATAGGAATACCTTTTTGAAACAAAACAATGGATGCCAGATAACATGCCCCAAAGAGCATTAAAGCTTCAACGGATATTACTAAATTTTCTACCAGCCTCATCCTTTGTGCTAATGTTGGCAGAACAAAAGCAACAAACAGAGGCGCAATAATTATAAACACCGGCAAGTTAGCTGTAATTGCTGCTGTCAACTATTCTGCCACCTCGTTTCCCATCTCGGATATCCGACGGAGATCGGTAGTACCGTATGATCGATATAACCTAAGAATTAATGCCAAAGCAAATGCAGTCACACTGACACTTACAACAATTCCGGTTAGCATTAAAGCCGATGGTAATGGATTAATGTAAAGTGACTGTGGGTTGTTATTATTTGAAATAGGCACAGCACCTCCACGAATATTGCCCGACGCAACAAACATAAGAAAAATAGCGCTTTCCATAATATTAATTCCAATTAGTTTCTTGAACAGGTTAGATCTTTTCAGCACAGTGAGTGCTCCAATTGAGAATATAATGAAAGCGGCGAAATACGGGTAATTTATAATTAATTTTTTTATTAATATACTCATTATTCTTCCTCCATCATAGTAAAAAACAAAGTTATCATAGTACTGGCTACCCTAATACCAACACCAAAACCAATAAAAGAAATAAGTCCTCCTGAATTAAGGGTTCCAGGCACTCCTAGATTAACTCCTGCTAACTTATTTGTTAAAAAGGGAACTCCTTTTATAATGCCTACCATCCCCATTATTCCATACCATAGGGTGCCATAGCTCTCTGTCCAGACAAGCACCTTTTCCGGAAGCTTTTTACGACCTTTTTCAGTACCGTAAATGGTGGAGAACGCAATAAAGCTTAAACCTACTATTATCCCCCCTGCAAATGAACCTCCCGGGGAAATATGCCCATGAAAAATTACGTAAAAACCATATATGCAGATAAATGGCAATATTATTGACGCCATACGCTTTAAAATAAAGTCTTTCATTTACCATTCTCCTTCCCTTTTGAAGTTCTTATGGTAATAACCACTGCAAGTGCTGCTGTAAATAAAACAATTGTCTCAAACATCGTATCGTATGCTCTGTAATCAAGCACAATAGAAGTTACCATGTTTAGAACTCCGGTATCTTCCAAAGCCTCATTAACATAGCGTTCTGAGACTTCGTTATGGACCGGATTGTCGGGCATGCCATAAGGAGGCATCTCTGCTACCATAAGTATTATTACGTAGGCAGCCATTAAAACCAAAATCGAAATAAACAGATTTCTTATTTTTATTTTCACTGTTGCTATTCCTCCCTTCGACTTGTGCGGAAAACGACAATCATCATCAAGACAGTCATGCAGATTCCCGCTGCAGCTTCAGTAATAGCAAGGTCAGGAGTATTCATCTGTAGCCATATCAGGGCCATAGTCAAGGTGTATGCACCATAGACAATTACTGCATGTAACAAATCCTTTATAAAATACATTGCCAGAGATGTGATTATTAGGATTAGCAAAAGTACCATAATCCAATAATCAGCAACTACAAAATTCATATCCTCACCCTTCCTTCAGCTTTGTATCTTTCACAGGTTTTACACCATGAATTAAACCAGCTTTTGCGATCAAATGTGTCATTGTTGGGTTAATAATCCAGAACAGAAATAGTATTATTATTAATTTAACCCGTAGTATCCAATCGGGACTTAGTAAAATTAGCCCAAGTCCAACAAGGCCCACTCCGAGAGTATCACTTATTCCCACCGCATGCATGCGGGTATACGGATCCGGAAATTTAAAAAGGCCTAAAGCCCCTAATCCAAAGGCCAAAAACGAGCCAGCAAAACAGATATATGCAATTATTTTAATCATTTGAAATCCCTTCCTCTTTTTCACCTTCAAAACCTTTTAATCCCGGTATTCTAAGCTGCCAGTCACCGGGTGTGAGTACCTTAAGTATCCAAAGTGAACCTACAAATCCACATAACATAAAGACAAATGCTATATCTATAAAACCATACTCACTTCTTGCAAAAGCTATCAATAAAATAATAACGCTTACTTTACTGGTTATGGCATTAATGGAAATGAGACGGTCAATGACTGTCGGTCCGATAATCGCTCTTAAGAGTATTAGGAGAATTAAAATCATGAGCCCTGCCAGTATCCACAACATGTGCTCCCCTCCTTTTCATTCGTTTTTCTAATCTTTCAATTTCATCAATAATCCGCCAATATAGCAAACCAACCGCGTTTTCTTCAGTAAGTGCATGAACAATAAATCGGCCGGTTTCCGGATCAACATCAATAGTTACCGTACCTGGTGTAATAGTAATACATGTAGCAAGAAGTACTCTGCCCCAATTACTCATTATAGAAGTTTCCATAATAACAAACATGGGTTTTGCCGGGGGTTTATTAAACAGCAGTGTCCTCGCAACGGCGATATTTGATTGGATAATATACCATGCCAACATTACAATACAACGGGCCAGTAGAAGAAATACTCCGGCAGTCGGTACACTTGGCTGTCTTGGTCCAAGATCCTGCCAGAGCCAAACGGTGGCAAAGGAAACAATTGTTCCAACTAAAACATGCTGCAGATCAACCTCTGCAGATATCACTATCCAAAAAAATAGCAGTAAAACAAATATAATAATTGATCGCTTTCGCATGATGAAACCCCTTTTCTTAAAAGACAAAACATTCTTTTTATTTTTAAGCGCACAAAAAAAGCGCAGGTCAAGCTTTAAAACTTGACACGACGCTTGGATTACTCCTACGAGGTTAGCTGACGGATTCGGGCACCCCAAGCTGCCCTACCTGAAAATTAGGATTCACCCCAAAAATGGGTCCCCCGTTTCTTATAAAAAATTCGGAGATGTCATTATTTTATTCTATTATACTATAATCATGATAGCATAAAACCTAATTAAGTCAAGGAAAGGGGCGATTATGCATTATCTACCTCAAAAAAAATACTATCCCAATAAAATGACTCAAAGCACCGAGATTAACAAAAAAATGCCACACCATATGATGATATTTAAATCCTTTTTTGGCGTAAAAGTATGCGCCCATCGAATATAATACTCCACCAATGGTTATAAAAACTGATAAAAGTACCGGGGATTTGGCAAGGAAAATAGGTAAGAAAAATATTATAGTCCACCCCATAACTAAATATATTGTCAAACTAACCTTTGGAATAGATTTTTTAGAAAGTGATTTATAAAGAATCCCAAACAAAACCATTCCCCATTGAATAATAGTAATCAGTATTCCCTGCCACCCACCAATAATTGAAAGAGCAATGGGAGTATACGTTCCGGCAATAGCCACATAAATAAATATATGGTCTAGTATCTTAAAAATTTGTTTATGGCGCGTTCCTTCAGACATAGAGTGATAAAGGGTCGATGCCAGTAGCATCAAAAATACTGAAATAACAAAAACACTAACTCCTACAGAGTCGAGAACACCTCCTTTTATGTATGCCTTTACAGCCACATAAGGTAAAGCCAATAAGGCTAACGCAGCCATAGGCCCATGAGATGTTGCGTTTGCTATTTCTTCCCCAAAACTATATTCATATTTCTTAACGTTTACTTTTCCCAATTCTTCCCTTATCAAAATTCTCCTATTAATCCAAGAAATCTTTAAGCTTCTTACTGCGACTCGGGTGACGAAGCTTTCTTAATGCCTTGGCTTCAATCTGTCGTATTCTTTCTCTTGTAACACTAAATTCTCTGCCTACTTCTTCAAGAGTACGGGCTCTTCCATCATCTAGGCCGAATCTCAATCTTAACACCTTTTCTTCTCTAGGGGTAAGAGTATCCAAAACATCTATAAGTTGTTCCTTCAATAGCGTAAAGGCCGCCGATTCAGCAGGTGCCGGAGCATCATCATCGGGTATAAAGTCGCCTAAATGGCTATCTTCTTCCTCGCCAATAGGGGTTTCCAATGACACCGGTTCCTGAGATATTTTCATAATATCTCGAACTTTATCCTCACTCATACCCATTTCTTTTGCAATTTCTTCGGGTGTCGGATCTCTTCCTAATTCCTGAAGAAGTTGTCTGGATACCCTGATTAGCTTATTTATGGTCTCAACCATATGAACAGGAATACGTATTGTCCTCGCCTGGTCGGCAATAGCCCGGGTGATCGCTTGTCTTATCCACCAGGTGGCATAAGTACTGAACTTAAAACCTTTTCTGAAATCAAATTTTTCAACAGCTTTTATAAGCCCTAAATTTCCTTCTTGAATAAGATCTAAAAACAGCATCCCTCTACCTACATAGCGCTTAGCTATGCTAACGACTAGGCGCAAGTTTGCTTCAGCAAGGCGTTTTTTTGCCTCCTCATCACCATTTTCCATTTTCTTGGCAAGCTCAATCTCATCGTCACTTGAAAGAAGCGGAACCTTCCCTATCTCTTTTAAATACATCCTTACGGGATCATCAATACTGATGCCTTCAGGAACACTTAAATCTACATCCGCCTCAGCTTCTTCATCGTCATCTTTTTCAATAAACGGAACTTCTTCGAATTCTTCCTCAATATTATCTGCGACAATTTCTATGCCCATTTTCTCGAGTACTTCATACACTTTTTCTATCTGCTCAGGAGTGATTTCTACACGTTCAAATGCGTCTTCTATCTCGTGATATGTTAGCATACCCTTCTCTTTGCCTTCCTGAGTCAGCTCTCTTAATATATTTTTTGGGTCATTAATCCCTTCTTTGCTCGATTGTTTGGTTTTATCGCTACGCTTGCTGGAAATAGAATCTTTTTCAGGCGTTAAATCTGTAGGTGCCTCATCTTTATTAACCTTACTGATTTCCTTAATCTCACCATCGGTAATATTATCTGTTTTTCCTTTTCCAGCAGGATCTATTTTCTTTTTTTTGCTTTCTGCCATATTATCTCTCCACCCCTCGGTATTTTCGTAAATCATTATGCCAATCTCTTCAGTTCAGCAAGTCTTTCTGCTCTCTTACTGAACTCAAGGCCTAATTGTCGTCTTATGATTCCGTCATGTTCGTTTTTAATTCTCTCGATAGTCTGTTTTTGCAAATCTTCCAGTTTTAGTATTTCTAGTTTATTAAGTACTTGCTGTATTGCTTTATCAGTATCCTCCAAATCACTGTTAGTTTCTGCAATGTGTACCATATAAGATGCTTCTTTAGGCTCAAGCACATTTAATAGTTCGGCAAGAACACAATTTTTGCTCTGCGTCAACCTATTGTAAAGTTTTTCTGCTATTTTCTTTGCACCTTTGTCCATATATGCATCAAGGCCGTACTCATCTGATACTTTACCGAAAAATCGGTTCTCATTACAAAGCATTACCAGTAGTAAATATTCTAAATCACCATATCTGGAATCAATTTGGGGGATCCCCGAAAGTTCCCTTCTTACAGCTGTATTCTTACGTAGAGAATATTCCTTACTTTTTGATATCTGCTTTTTTCTCCTTTTTTGCACCTCACTGTTCAATGACTCCAATGAGATTCCATACTGTTGTGCATAGTTTTTCGTATATAATTCTCTTTCTATGCTGTTATCATGGGCAGCCAGTATATCGGCTATGCTGTTTAACAACTTTAGCTTGTCATCTATCGTATCCAGATTATACATATTTTTTTCTATTCTAATTTTGTAATCCAGCAGTGATATTGCCCTATCTACAAGGTTTTTAAACTTTTCAGGCCCATTATTTTTAATATAGTCGTCAGGATCCTTGCCATCCGGTATTAAAAGCACCCTAATATTGCAGCCTGCTTTTTCCAATATATCAAGCCCTCTTAATGTGGCAGCTTGTCCGGCCGAATCCGAGTCGTATGATATTATCACCTCTTCAGCATATTTTTTTAGTATCCAAGCCTGAGATTGAGTAAGTGCGGTTCCCAAAGAAGCCACGGCATAATCTATACCCGCTTGATGCAATGAAATAACATCCATGTAGCCTTCTACAATCAATAGCTTCTTACTTTTACTTTGCCGGGCAAAGTTTAGACCATACAGTTCGCGGCTCTTATTATATACAGGTGTGTCCGGAGAATTCATGTATTTGGGTTGGGTCTGATCTATGACCCTGCCTCCAAATCCCACTATATTCCCTCTAATGTCAAATATAGGAAACATTACTCGGTCCCTAAACCGGTCAATCAATTCTCCGTTTTTTGTTTCTAATGATAGACCTGATGACAGTAATAGACCCTTTTCTGTTCCTTTATCCAATAGCGCCTTGGTAAGTTCATTCCAACCTCCTGGCGCCAAGCCTAAGCCAAATTGTTTGATTGTCTTTTCAGTCAAACCACGTCTTCTTAAATAGCCCTGTGCCCCGGTACCATTCTTACTAGCCAATGTGGCGAAAAAAAACCTTGCTGCTTCTTTATTGATATCCAGAATTTGCATCCGCAATTTGGATTTTTCCTTTTCACCAGCATCCTCAGGTTCAGGAAGAGCAATCCCCGCTCTATCAGCAAGAAACTTAAGCGCATCCAAAAAGTCCAAATGCTCAATGTTCATGATAAACTGGATTACGCTTCCACCTTTATTGCATCCAAAGCAATAAAAAAACTGTTTTGCGGGCTCAATACAGAAAGAAGGCGATTTTTCATTGTGAAACGGGCATAAACCGAAGTATCTTCTGCCTTTACGTTCAAGCTTAACATAGCTTGAAACTACCTCAATGATATCATTACGTATTCTGACTTCTTCGATTAGCTCTTCAGGGTATAACATATTGTAACCTCATAGACTTTATTATTCGACAGATTGCCCAATTTTCCTTCCCATGGGATAAATATTTTGAATTCTACCATCCACCACCAGCCATGAATACGCAGTAACCATTTATACAGGTGTACGCAAGGCATTTAGCAGGCACACAAAAACTTTAGCCTATTTACCATGAGACAGGTATGTAGATTTCCTGAAACTTCTTCACCGCATATCGGTCTGACATTCCTGCTACATAATCCAAGACTGTCCTTTCAAGGCCGTATTTTTTTATAGCCTCTTGTGAATCTTCAGGGAGTAAGTCCGGTTTTTGCATAAGAACTAAGAACAACTCCTCTATCATAAGCTCGGCTTTTGATTCTTCTTTCTTTGCAACTGATCCAACATAAACATTTTCAAACATAAAGTTTCTAAGGCAATTTGTGCTTTCCTGAAATTCCGGGCTCATTCGTATATTTTTCCCATCATTACTATTTTCAATAATATTAACTATCATATTATTAATGCGTAATGATGATGTTTTCCCTAAAATTTCCTTACATTTTCCGGGTAAATCCTCTTCTGTAATAATTCCACCGCGTATTGCATCCTCGATATCGTGGTTAATATAAGCTATCTTATCAGCAAAGCGAACAACCTGCCCTTCAAGAGTCGAGGGCATTCCGCTCCCGGTATGATGGTGTATTCCATCTCGTACTTCCCAAGTAAGATTCAATCCCTTTCCATCCTTCTCAAGAACTTCTACAACCCGAACGCTTTGCTCATTGTGTTTGAAACCGAAAGAGCAAACCCTGTCAAGGACTCGCTCTCCTGCATGTCCAAAAGGAGTATGCCCTAAATCATGCCCTAAGGCAATAGCCTCTGTCAAGTCTTCGTTTAATCTTAAGCTTCTGGCTATGGTCCTAGCAATCTGAGAAACCTCAAGGGTATGTGTGAGTCTTGTTCTGTAATGATCTCCTTCAGGGGATATAAATACCTGCGTTTTGTGTTTCAGCCGTCTGAAAGCTTTAGAATAAATAATTCTATCACGATCTCGCTGATAAACGGTTCTTATATCGCATTGCTTTTCATCTCTATCCCGGCCTCTGCTTTTACTGCTGAAAGACGCAAATTCCGATAAGAACTTATTTTCAAT
Organism: Clostridiaceae bacterium; assembly: GCA_012520615.1. GTDB lineage: Bacteria > Bacillota > Clostridia > DSM-8532 > DSM-8532 > DTU059. Next base: position 11,949 of record JAAYNX010000252.1, read on the forward strand.
TGCTTCATTGTATTCGCGGATTTGCATGGATACCTCCAAATAATTACCTACATATATTTATACCCACAAATATATGTGGTAAATACCTCCAACTCAATTCGTACATCAATTAAATTTTTCACAATAAATCCAGACTACTTGCTAAATAATAGAAAGCCGTGTCCACATTGTGAAATGGAGGTTTTCGGCCAGTGAATAACGTTTTATTGGATGGCAGACATGGACGAAAATGCTGTAAGAGATGTTACAGCATAACTTTAAGGCTGCCAAATAAAAATTGACAGCCTTTTCCCACAAAGCAAGTTTTGATGTTTTTGTTGTTCTGATGCGCAAATGCACTCTTACATATCATTTAAACAATCAGTGCAGATTACTTTTCCTTTAAAATCAATTGTGTTTTGTTTTGCAACATCACAGAAAACACACCGAGGGGTATATTTGTCGAGCACCACATTTCCATCATCATCTACATACATCTCAATGTCATCACCTTCGCTAATATTCAGCTCTTTGCGCAATGACTTAGGTAGTACGATTCTTCCAAGTGTATCCAATTTTCTTACATATCCTGTAGCCCTCATATTATTTCCTCCCTAACGCGATAAAATATCATCTAGTGAATTATATCATAAAATGTCGTAAAGTGAAGTAAAATTATTAATTTTTGTATGATTTCTATAAACATAGACTAATATTTTTACTTTTTATGGAATCAAGTTTGATATTAAAGGAGACGAGCAATTAGCCCGGCTCCTTTATATAATTGCACAAATATCTAAAGTTTAACCCATGAATCCAAATGCGCCGTACATGAGCATTTCAATTGCATCTTCTACATCTTCACCTGATAGCTCTTCTATCTTCTTTGTAAGTTCTTTGTTTTTCTTGATAGCCTTTGTCAGATTTTCTGTTATATCCTCAACAATGTCTTCAATATCTTCTCCGCCAGTCATAAGCTCATTAATTTCAATAGCATTCTTTTTGTTGATTTTCGTAAAGCTTGCACCACTTTTAATATCAGTGGTAGAGATAATCTTAAAGGTTTCGCCGCCTTGATCGATTTCCGCAGTATAATCTATTCCTTTTATACTGTTACCCGCTCCAAACTGAAAAGTAAGTTCAATCTCAGGTAAATCGTCAATATCAAAGTCCATATATTCCATACTGCTTATTGCTTGGGATAATGCTTCCTGATAGTAATCCTCAAAATCATCCTTATCCTCTAATATCTCCAAAGCATCTTCTAAATCATCAACATCAATGAGCTCAAGGTTTTTCTCTTCTTTAATGATTTTCTCTATAAAAGCAATACTGTTTTTCCGGATTGTTTCCATTAGCTTTTTGTCATCCTCTGCCTCTTCAAAAAGCTCTTTTATCAATTCGTTAAGTGTTTTTGAGTCCAGAGTAAGAACAACCTTATTGCCGGAACCTTTTATATTATCATCCAAAACATCTTTAAATATCTTTATGTATTCTTTATTATCAAACTTTAAAGATATTGAATCAAAAGCTTTTTTAACTATTTTATAGTCATTCAGAAAATCTTCATAACCAGGAGCTATATCATCAATCGCCTGATAGAACTGATTTTTGTAGAGGTCTTTAAGATCTACGTATATATCTTCGTTATTGACCCCTGCTGCTACCTGAATCACTGGTTTCTTAGCATATAAGAAGTCTAATGTTACTTGAGCTAATAAATTATTAACATCTGCAGCTGTCTCAATCTTAAATGATATATCATTTAATAATTCGATTTCTTCTTGGTCACCATCATATTCAATATTTACAGTTGTGCTGGTTGTGGTTTTATCTGATTTTGAAAGTTTTGCTAACCCCATAATCAGTTTTTCAGCAGGACTTGCACTGGATAAAAATCTAAATGCAAAAAATGCAATGGCAATAACCGCAACAAGGCCTAATAACATTACTAAAGCTTTAGACTTCTTCTTGGGGGCAGGTTGTGGTTGTACCGGTGCGCTATAGTTTCCGGCAGGTTGTGCTGTAGGTGGAGTCACCTGATCATCAGTTGGAATAGTATTAATAGGGGTAGTGTCTTGAGCATTATTTATATCTGTATTTATTGGTTGCTCTTCAAACTTAGTGCCGCATTTAGTGCAAAACATCGCTTCATCTCTGTTTTCACTGCTACAATTAGGGCAAGTTTTCATTAATAGCACCTCCGAATAATTATTACT
>JAAYNX010000158.1 GCA_012520615.1 Clostridiaceae bacterium
GTTTCCGGTAAACGTTTATACTCGGTAAATGAATACACAGGTCTACCAATTTTTTGTGATTGTTTTAGAGCTTTTATTTGTTCTATCATTAAACTATTATCAAAGCTTTTCGGGTGATCGAAATTCAGAAGCTTTCTTTCTTCATATGATAAAGTATCAAAGGATTTATAATAATAGTCCTGGCAAATCGAAACTACATCGTTTCCAAAATACTCCTTTATTTTATTGGCTAAAGTAGTTTTACCTGACCCGGTACCACCGGCAATACCAATAGCTACTACGTTTTTCATCAGCTTCTCCTTATGATTTGTCTTAAATAGTATTAATTTTATTTTACCAATGATGTATTTGCTTAAACAAGCTAATTATAATAGGTAATAAAAAAGTATTGAAAGTAGTTAAATTGTTATTCGATTATCATTATGCTAGTATGATTAAAGGAAAGAAAGGCAATATTGAGAAACAATAAATACCTAATATTTTTTAAAGAAAGAGGAGAGAAGGCTGTATGAAGTTTTCGGAAATGCTATATAAGAGACCTGATGTTAATGCTTATATAAATAGAGTGAATAAGCTTATTGAAAAAGTGAAGAATGCAAAATCTTATGAAGAGCAGCTTTCGGCACACAAAGAGTTTACTGCATTGTCGGATAAAATAAGTTCAATGAGTACCATAGCGCATATCCGCAATACAATGAACACAGAGGATGATTTCTATGACAGGGAAAAGGACTTTTTTGACGAGAACAGTCCGCTGATAGAGAACTCAACAGCAGAATTTTACAGAGCTTTTGTATCGTCAGATTATAGAAAACAATTAGAGGAAAAGCTAGGTAAGCTGCTCTTTGAAAACGCTGAACTTGAACTTAAAGCTATTGATCCGGTAATAATACCTGATTTGCAAGAAGAAAACAGGCTGGTAAGTGAATATATAAAATTAATAGCATCGGCTCAACTTGATTTTGACGGGAAAAAGCTTAATTTATCACAACTTCGTTTGTATATGGAGTCGCCGGACCGTAAGACCAGAAAGGATGCCTATAAGAAGCGCACAGAATTCTTTGAAGAAAATAAGGTGAAGCTTGATGATATATATGACAAATTAGTAAATGTACGAACTAATATGGCCAAAAAGCTGGGATTTGAAAACTACGTGGAGCTTGGCTATATAAGGATGGGCCGCAATTGTTACGGACCTAAAGAAGTCTCTGCCTTTAGAGAACAGGTTAAGAAGCACATGGTTCCCCTTTCAAAAAAGCTTAATGAAAAACAAAGAGAGCGACTGGGACTTAAAAAGCTTACCTTTATTGATAGCCTTTTATATTTTAAGGACGGAAATCCAAAACCAAAAGGTACCCCCGAAGAAATATTTAAAGCAGGGCAGAAAATGTACGGTGAGTTATCTAGTGAAACCAGTGAGTTTTTCCGTTTTATGCTGGAAAATGAGCTTTTGGATTGTCTAAGCCGTAAAGGTAAAGCCTCAGGTGGTTATATGACCTATATTCCCGATTATAAATCGCCGTTTATTTTTGCGAACTTTAACGGAACCAGCGGAGACATTGATGTTTTGACTCATGAGGCAGGTCATGCGCTTAATGGATATTTAGCCAAGAATATAGAAATAAGTGAATATAGAACTGCAACTATGGAGACTTGTGAGGTTCATTCCATGAGTATGGAGTTCTTTACTATACCGTGGATGAAGATGTTTTTTGGTGATAGGGTAGAAGAATACAAATATATGCATTTAGCATCAGCTATTAATTTTATACCCTATGGCTGTGCTGTAGACGAATTTCAACATGAAGTATATATGAACCCCGACATGACACCCAACGAGAGAAAGAATCTGTGGAAACGCATAGAAAGCGAATATCAGCCGGATTTGGATTATGAGGATGATCCTTTCTTTGGAAACGGAGGACGTTGGCAGGCTCAAACCCATATTTACAGTGCACCTTTCTATTATATAGATTATTGCTTGGCACAGACCTGTGCTCTCCAGTTTAGAAATCTGATGTCAGAAGATTACAAAGCTGCTTGGGAAAAATATCTTAGCTTTAGCAAGAAAGCAGGCACTATGACTTTTACAGAACTATTAAAAACTTCCAAACTTCGCTCCCCAATGGATGAAGGATGTGTCAGAGATGTTTGCAAAGGCTCCGAAGAAGCAATTGAACAAATAGAAATATAGTTATAATAAATATATAATAGAGTTACCTTTTTAAATAAAAAGGGTGACTTTATTGCTTTTTGCCGATAAATTGTATTTTTTGTCTCCAAAAAATGTTATAATGGTAGCAATAAAATCACACCTAAAAACGGAGTGAATTAATATGAAGAAAAGAACATTAAGTGCAATGGATCTTTCATTGCTTTGCCATCAGATGGAACTTGTTTTTAAATCTGGGGTAAGCCCTCTTGAGGGAATACCTATACTATCGGAAGATATAAGTAACCCGGAAATAAAAAAGTCCATGATGTTTATTTCAGAAAAAATGATAAATGGTATGTTAATGCATCAGGCTTTTTCAGAGGAAGGAAGCTTTCCTGATTACATGTTGCATATGATTAAAATCGGTGAACTTACAGGTATGCTTGATACAGTCATGGAAAACCTTTCGGTTTATTATGAAAAAGAATCAGATCTGCGTAAAGATATAAAAAATGCTATTACATATCCTGTCATACTGGCTTTGTTAATGTTGGGCGTAATCGGACTTATTATTCTGAAGGTTATACCCATGTTCGGTGAAATCGTGGAAAACCTTGGCGGCCAAATGCCTATAGAAGCACAAGCACTCTTCTCTTTTACCGTATCTCTTGAAAGAATATTTTTGTGGTCTATATTAATAGTGGTTCCGGTTACACTCGCAATTATAATTTATTTCAATACACCAAAAGGAAGTTTTGTTTTTGATAGATTAAAAGTTAAGAATTCAATTACCGGCTTATTGTACCGTAAAATTTTAGCCTACAGGGTAGGGCAAGGCCTTAGCATGACAACGCAAAGTGGCATGAATATAATGGATAGTTTTAATGCGGTTAAAGGGTTGATAGAAAATAAATATGTAACTAAACGGTTGGAAGAAGCATCGGTAAAAATTACAAGCGGTGAGTCATTTTCGGATACTATCAGAGACACTGATGTTTTCCCCGAACTTTTTTCGAGAATGATTAAGACTGCGGAACGCTCCGGCAAACTGGAAGGTATCATGCAAAAATTATCAAGGGTTTATGGAAAAGAAGTAGAAGTTTCTTTAAAAAACTTCAGTAAGACTGTTGAACCTACATTAGTTGCAATACTTTCCGTAGTTTTGGGTATTGTGCTTCTCTCTGTTCTGTTACCGCTTATCGGTATGATGTCTTCTATCGGATAGGGGGCTTGATATGTATAAAAACAAAATCTACAAATGGGTTCAGCCTTTTCTTCTGATTATTATCATAATTATAGCTGTAGTCTCGGTTATATCCATGGATGAATTTTGGAAAAGAAGCAATGACGCACAACCCGAAAGAATAAAGGAGGCTATTGAGCGTGCATGCGTTCAATGTTATGCCCTTGAGGGAAGCTATCCCCCGGATTTGGAATATTTAAGCGAATATTATGGGCTTATACTCAATGAAGACAAATATTTTTATTATTATGAGATTTTTGCTTCTAATGTAATGCCATATGTGGAGGTTTATGAAAGAGGTTCTTAATGACAACATTTTAAAACAGAAAAATGGGCGTACTATGATTGAAACCCTTTCGGTAATGCTACTTTTAATTTTGCTGGGAACGGGTTGCTTTAGCCTTTTCTTGTCTTCCTTTGGAGCATATCAAAGACTCAACGATTCAAAGGAGAAAAGTACCGAATTAAGAATTGCCAGCTCTTTTGTGATTACCAAAATCCGCCAGAATGATATTACCGGAAGTATCGATGTGAAGCTTGAGCCGATTACGGGTAAAAATGCTCTGGTTATATATGAGAATATAGAAGGCGAAAGTTATGCGACATGGATTTATCATAGTTCGGGATACCTTATGGAAGCATTAGTTCTGAAACATGAAGCACCATCAATAGATGTAAGCCAAAAAATCGCAAAAGTAGATGGTTTTAATATTGAATATAATCGTGATGAACAAATGATTTTAACAAGTATTTACACTAACGGGTTAAAGGCATATAACAGCACTATAAAAGTAAAATCTAAATAGTGGGAGATGTATTGTGAGGTCAGGGAAAAAAGGGTTCACATTAATAGAAATGATAATTGCAGTGGGTATTTTAGCAGTATTAGCAGTAGGTATAATACGTCTTTTCATAGCATCTGAAGTTAGGCATCAAAAGGCTATTGACCTTGATTACGCTGTTTTGGAGACCAATGCACTAATTGAAAAGTTTCAAGGCTTAAGAGATACATCCGAATTTGCAAGCCGATTTACCATATATTTTAATAATAATTGGGAAAGATCAAACAAAGATTCTGAAACTCTTTATGCAATTTATGGAGATACGGTCAAATTGTCAGATGATCAGGAAGGACTGCTACATCTTGATTTAAGAGCTGTTAGGCTAAAACCATATGCTTTAGAAAAGAATGAAGAGTATGAGATTTATAAAGTTTCGGTAATTGTCGAAGATATGTCCTACTGGGGTGAAAACAAATGATAATGAATTTCAAATCTCAAAACGGAAGCTCAACTATATTAATATCACTGCTTTTGGTGACATTGGTTGTTTTTGCTCTTTTAAGCCTTACATCTTCTGCATCTGAATTGAGATTGGCCCAAAGAAATGCAAATAATAATAAAACCTATTATATGCTCGATTCGGAAGGAAAACGGTTTATATATGATGTGAAAAGCAAAATAAAGGATGCCCTTATTATTTCTCGTGACAGGCCTGAATCATTTTTTGACAATCTTGATATACTTTTAGGAGAGAATATTATTCGTTCTATGAATTATGATGGTAATGCCATTTCAATGACTATAGAGCGCACTATTATACTAGAGGAAAACTCCAGAAGAAGATATCTTGAAATCAAGCTATTAATCA
>JAAYNX010000051.1 GCA_012520615.1 Clostridiaceae bacterium
AACTATTTGGGATAAATGGGCTCTCCCTTTGGAGGCTAGGGAACATACCAGAACAGAGCGATACCCCCGAAGTCCGAATGGAACTTAATATTTGGAATGAGGTCATCAGCTCTTGCTTAGGAAAAAAGTTTATATCGATAATTTATTCAACTGATAAGCTTACAATATAAAATTCGGCTGGCCGCAAAAGAGCCAATCCTACTTCTATTACAGTGATAAGTTCGTCACTTTCTCCGGGTTTTTTCATTCGATAAATGCTTATGTGATATGCTTCTCTCGGGCTATTTCCCCTTAAAGCACCTTTAGCCCATTCACTGTTAAGGAAGTCTGTTAGACTTGTCCGCACCCTGCTTTCCATGGAAGGGCCCCATGCTTCGTATTTAGTCCACCTAAGACCCGTTAAGATAGATTTTCTAATATAGTTTACATACCTTCGGGTATTGATATATTTATATTCTGGGTTATCCGAAAGAGTTCTGCCCCCATATGCCATTATTCCCCTGAGATTAATATTGACAATTGGATTAATCTTTTTGAACAGATACTCGTCGTACTCATTTCTATTTATGGTTCGTTCCAGACCAATAACACCTTGAATGGATACACTTGCAGGAGATTTATGTACCCCTCCCAGATTATCGCTATTAACATATGTACCTGCAATATAGCCGCCCGGTGGTATCAGTTTGCTTTTATGGTTTGAGTCATAAATCTCAATCCAAGGTGAGTATACTGCCGCAAAAGAACTGTTATATCTGGTTGCATTCTCATATCCATTGTCTCCCATAGCGGTGTCTATAATGACGATTCTGTCCTGCAAACGCTCACACTGGGTTATCATTGCCTGATTAAGTCCCGGTACATCCTGTGCATTGGGTGAATATAGAATCGTTATTTCCCCGATATCGCCTAATGCATTGAGCCCTCTTGGTGGTAGGCCATTTTTTCCCGAATCACCAATATAATCACTTAATCGAATTTTGGAGCCATCACTTCCTTCAGTCAGAAAGTTTATGTCCTTGTCATTAATCGGAATACTTCTGCTTACCCATGATTTTACCTCGATTTTTATAAGCTTAGATTTTGAATTTACAGTTTCATTGTATGAATAGCGAGATAAATTAGAAAGAGAAACATCATTGAAAACCTCTGTTATTCTTGCAGTTGGATGAACCCTTCTAGTGCCCTTAAATCCGGCATCTGATGGTATGTAATTATCATAATATTTGACTTCAAGTTTGAAAGTAGGGTCATCGTCTGTTGAATTGAGGCCAGTTGAAACTTTTATCGATATACGGTTTCCCCATAAGCCCGGTGAAATTGCTTCAACCAATGCCAAAACTCGGGTTCCGTCTGTAAGTTCTCTTTTCGCCGTTTGTGCATCTGCAGATGTAACTCTTGCTATATAAAGCTTTTTGCCCTCATTTTCAAAAAAACCTTTTGCAGAATAAGCAAAGTAAGAATCAGCGTAAAAATCTCCATATACATCTTTGAATTGTGAAAAATTTGTTATCAGTTGCGGTTCTAAAGGGCCTCGCTCGGTGACACCGATAAAGCCTGCTACTGCTGTTTCAACGCCTAAAATAGGGCGGCTGGATTCAGGGATTTCCTCAACGTTTACCCCGGGGGTCGATATGGCATTAATAAAATCAGTATTATTTTTAGCGCTAACGGATATTTCCCCGGGTGCTTTAACAGAATTTTGAATGAAGGCTTCTGAGGCATTCTTACCCTGATTTGCTTTGCCTGCTGCATAGATTATCAACAGCCCTATAGCAAAAACAACGGTCATGATAAAAATAAAAACTCTCTTACTTCTCATGGCACCTCACACTTCTTAAAGCATCCACCTTATATACAATATACCATATTGTAGAATTTTCCACAAGGAACCGCTACCTAAGGAGTTAATTAGAAGACTCGTTTATCTTATCTATAAATATTTGCGCAATAGTTGGATCAAACTGTTTGCCCATATTGTTTTTTATTTCTTCAATAGCGGCTTCCTTTGTCATGGCCTTTCTATAGGACCTATCCTCTGTCATGGCGTCGTATGCATCAACAACCGCTAAAATTCTTGAAAGCAAAGGTATTTCCTCTCCTTTTAGACCGTTAGGATAACCCTTTCCATCCCATCTTTCATGGTGATATAGTATGTACTCTGCAATAGAGGCAAGCTCGTGGGAAGACTTTGCGATTCTGTGGCCTATGGACGGATGCTTTTTCATTTCTATCCACTCTTCGTCGGTGAGTTTCCCAGGTTTTTTCAATATTGCATCTGGAATTCCGATTTTACCTATGTCATGCAATGTTGATAAAAGTTCTAGCTCATTCAATTGTTCGTCTTTCAGGTTCATTTCCTTTCCAATAGTTCTTGATAGTTTAATCATTCTTTGAGCATGCTCCTCAGTCTCCTGACTCTTTTCAAAAAGTGTAGTCTTCATCGATGAAATTATGGAGCTATGTAAGCTTCTGCTTTGTAGCAGCTTGTCCCTGTACATATAGTCCTCGGCTAGCTTAATAGTATCAATTATTGACTCATCCATAGAATTTCTAGTTGCGCATCCCAATGATATAGATGTATGATAAGGGTCATCCTTTTTCTTACCTCTATACTCAGAGCAAGCCTTTTCTATCTGTTTCATTTTTTTGTAAACTTCATCGGCTCCTGTATTAGGCAATAATATGCCAAATTCGTCGCCGCCTATTCTTGCTACAATTTCACCGTTGTCACAACAACTTAGTATTATTTCGGCTATTATTCTTATTAGCTTATCTCCTTCATTATGCCCCAAGGCATCGTTAATAAGCTTAAGACCGTTAATATCTCCCACAATTATTGATAGTGGGATAAAATCACTTTCATCAAGGCGTTTCTTTTCCTCTTCGAAAAATCTCCTATTATACACACCAGTCAAAACATCATGATACGTTAAATATAGTATTTGCTCTTCTCTTTCTTTCTGGATGGAAATATCTATAATAAGGCCTTCAATTGCCTCTACTTCACCATTTTCTTTATATACACCCCGGCCTTGTTCAAAGACCCATTTTTTCTCGCCTGTGGCTGTTGTGATATAATACTCCTCTCTAAAAACAACTCTATCTTTGAGTACTCGATTCCATTTTTCCCAAAGGAATTCTCTGTATTCTACATTGATCAATGAATTGAAAGATATTTCATTATTATTTAATAAGCTCTCTGGCTTATATCCTGTTAATTCATCGCAGCCCTCGGAAACAAAAAGCATAGTCCAGTCCCTATCAAATTTGCATCGATAAGCCATACCCGGTAGGTTTGATAATAGCATGGCCATACTTTTCTCACTTTTTTGCAATTCTTCTTCAATTTTTTTCTGTTCAGTAAAATCCTCCATTATACAAACATGATTACCAACTTCTTTTTCGAGTGTGAGAGGTGCCATGGTCATATTAACCCAGACTATCGACCCATCTGGCCTGATAAATCTTTTTTTCATTGAGTAGCCATCTATCTTACCTTCGTAAAGTAAATCAAGATTATCTGAATCTGCCTGAATATCATCGGGATGTGTAAAATCAACCCAAGTAGTTTCCTTTAATTCCTTCTTAGGCCTTCCCATTATTTCTTCAAATTTTGGATTGACGTCAATTAAGCTATATTTACCCTCTCCTAATGCTATACCGACCGGAGATTGGTTAAAAAATGTTTTTAATAGCTTCTCATTTTCTTTAAGTTTTTTATTGACCTGCTTTAGCTGCATTCTATCAGCCTTTATTGTTTTACCATATAAAATTGAGACGAAAATAATTATTATAAGAGATAGTGCATATAGGAAAGCGGTTGTCTTATTGTTTTTTGCTATATAATCGAAAAACAAAGCAGTTGTAGCAAGAATAGTCGCAAAAGCAAATAGTTGAATTAATAGAATTCTGATAGTAGTTTTATTCATTCTTTTATTCTTGTGGTTCATTATGCTAACTCCTTAGTATAATATATCTGGTCAATAGGGTCATTTTTTGGTAGTATATTTAAAAAAATTGAACAAAATTGTGTGCCTTAGCTTATTTACCAAATATTAATGAAATTAAAACAATTAAAAAGTAGTAAATTGACGAATTCATTGTTAAAATTAAGTATGGAGTTGAAATTCATATATGGATAGAACAATTTTACATTGTGATTGTAATGGTTTTTTCGCTTCTGTTGAGTGTATCCTTTCACCTAAGCTTAGGGATGTACCTATGGCCGTATGCGGTAATCCTGAAAATCGGCATGGGATTATTCTTGCTAAAAACGAATTAGCAAAGAAATATAAAATACAGACTGCTGAAACAATATGGCAAGCAAAAAAGAAATGTCCAGAATTAGTCTTGGTTCCGCCCCACCATGATGAGTATAAAAAGTATTCAAAAATCGTAAATAAAATATATGAGAGATACACCGAGAAGATTGAACCCTTTGGAATTGATGAATCATGGCTGGATGTAACCGACAGTATTCATCTTTTCGGGGATGGAAAGCAAATTGCCGATACCCTTCGTAAGGTCGTTTTTGATGAAATAGGTTTAACAATATCGGTAGGTGTTTCATTTAACAAAGTACTGGCTAAGCTAGGCAGCGATTATAAAAAGCCTGATGCTACTACAGTTATTAATAGAGAAAACTTTATATCAATAGTACACCCTCTGCCTGTTTCATCCCTTCTCTTCGTAGGGAAAAAAGCTGCGCAAGCCCTTAACAAGCTACACATCTATACCATCGGTGACTTGGCAAATAGTGATGAAAACCTTATTATTTCACGGCTTGGAAAAATGGGAAAATTGATTCATGAATATGCTAACGGAATTGATGACAGTCCTGTTAAGTCAATATCCGAAGCCGACCCGATAAAATCTGTAGGAAACGGAATGACATTTAAAAGAGACTTGCGGGGATTATCTGATATTACCGTTAGCGTAAATGTTCTTTCAGATACAGTAGCTTCTAGACTTCGCAAATATGGTTTTAAATGCTCCACTTTGCAGGTCTCTATTAAAGACCCAAATTTTAAAACTATTTCAAGGCAGAAAGCATTATCCTCGCCCACATATCTAGCCAAAGAAATCTCTCAACAAGCATTGGAACTAATAAAAGGATCATGGAAATTAAACGCACCTATAAGAGCCTTAACAATAACCGGAATAAACCTTGTGCCCGCTGATGAAGAAGTAGAGCAATTATCTTTGTTTTCAAACAGCGAAACTAGTTACGAAAAGCAAAAGCAGGAGCAATTAGAAACGGCCATTGACAAAATACGTGAAAAATTTGGAACCAAAGCCATTTCCTTTGGCTCGGTAATCAATAACTATTTAGGCATAGATGAACCCGGCGATGATGATGCATAAACATTATCATTTCATGTATTTTATGCCCCAATTTTTCTGTAAGCACCTTCTGCTGCATTTTTAAGAAATAAAATCGAAAGATATGAAACAAGCAAAATAACAGCAAGCATTATCCCGAACACAGAAAAAGAGCTAAGCCCTGCTACGACTAAAAAGTAACCGATAAATCCAAATATCGTGACCAAAACAAAACCCAGAAGCATTGCAATTACAACATTAAGGTTTTGCTTAATTGCTTCCTGAGGATTATTCCATACAAGTTTTGGTCTTATCAAGTCAATATAAATGCCTACTGCACTTATCGGTATCAATGCCGCAGTCGACAGGACCACAATCATAATAGTTGATACCATGGAAATTTTAAAAGACAGCATAGCCATGGAAGCAGAGAGTATAGCAGCGATAAATGATATGGAATAACCGGCTAAAAGCTTACCGTAAACTTGAACCTCTGGCTTTACAGGTATATTTTTAAGAATCCAATAGTTTTTCCCTTCCCTTGAAAAAGTGCTTGATACAGCCGGGTTAATCAGTGCAAATAATGTTATCAAACCAGCTACTATCAATACTAATGCAGATGTTAATTCGCTATTTTCAATAAGCTGATAAACAAACTGTATATCCGGATCATTTGCCAAATTCCCCCCGAACATCGGGAGCATCATCATCAAAGGTGCCATAAAAACCATAACTAATGAATTTAAAGCATAAATAGGTGTACGCAACAAGGTTAACCATTCAATTTTGAAAATGGTTAATATTTGTGATGAGCTTTTATAGCTGAGTTTGGTTTTGCCGGTTGAAATACCCGTTTCAAACTGAGCCGTTGCCCCTCTTTGATAAATAAATGATGCTAGAAGATAAACCAATCCAAAAGCTGCGGTTGATATAAGTATTAGATATACCAAATTAATCAAGGCCTCGGGTACTGTTCCCGAAAGAATTTTTGTAATCCAGATTGCCGGTGGAAATGCCCTTCCCATAAATTCAATAATTGCGTTGCTGCTTTGTAAAAGCCCTGTTAAAAATTCTTGCTGGTTTTCAGGCACACGACTTAGAAAATAGTTTTGTCCCAAAACTATTCCTACTAGCAATATGATGCTGCCAATAATAGTAATCATATCACGGTGCCTGGAACGGCTTACTATATTCATGAGAAGAAGGGATAGGAGAGCTGATATAACCAAAGGTACCAAAGGAATAAATAGTGTGCATATTACTGCAAGAATGTAGTATATAGCACCCATCTTTTGACCGATTCCGTAAATAATTACCGGTGGCATCATTAGGAAAAACGCAAAAGGATATTCTCCTAATAATACAAGTATAAACTTTGATAAAAATATATTGCCTTGGGAAATAGGTAAACTTGCTAAAAGTTCAGTATCCTTTGCCAAAAACACGGTGCTCAATATATAGAAAATTCCGAATATCAGCACAATAATTCCTGAGACTACTGCCGCCATGGTTAGCACAACCTGTGGCGTGTTTATGATTAAGGCGCTTTTATAAAGCTGAAACATCATAAAGGTATATATCCCAATTACCTCCGCCAAGGCAATTAAAATAATCAAACCCATACCTATACTTTTCCATAGTGCTTTTTTATCGTTTTTTATGTTATATAGCGCATTGGATAAACCGTATCTAGCGTTCACCTGAAGTCTTAATAAACTGATGAATTTACTCATTTACTACACTTCCTTCTTCAGTAAGGCTTAAGAATATGCTTTCCAAAGAGGAATCCTGCGAGCGCCTTAATTCGTCCATGGTACCTACTGCTATTATTTGCCCTTTATTTATTATTCCGATTCTGTGACATATCTTTTCCGCCACCTCCAACACATGAGTTGAAAAAAAGACAGTATTTCCATTAGCACAATGATTATTCATTTCCTCCTTTAAAAGATGGGAGGCTCTTGGATCTAGGCCTGTCAGCGGCTCATCCATTATCCACAGCGGCGGCTGATGTAAAAGCGCCCCTGTTACTATTATTTTTTGCTTCATGCCGTGCGAATAACTCTTTATGGGCTGACCGGCAGCCTTCTTCATTTCAAACATCTCAAGATATTTATCAATACGCTTTTTTCTAATATCAGATGGAACCTCATATACGTCAGCTATAAAATTAAGATACTCAATACCTTTAAGTCTTTCGTATATATCATGGGTATCAGGTACAAAACCCATACTCATTTTTGCTTTAATCGGCTCTTTTTCAATATCATAATTATTGATTGTAATTTTTCCATTATCTATTGGCAAAATTCCTGTTATCATTTTAATAGTAGTCGTTTTGCCTGCACCATTAGGACCTAAAAATCCAAATATCTCTCCTTTTTTTACCGATAGCGAAATATTATCTACCGCTTTTATCTTGCCTTTTGAATATGTTTTAGACACATTTTGTATGGATAGCATAATATGCACCCTTTCCTTTGTATTAATTGTTTTAATACCTTATTATTAATTATAACCGTATTAAGGCGAAAACAAAAGGGCTCTCATAAGTATCATCTCTTGTTCTTAACATCTCTCCATATTCCAAAAATAATCGGAACCAAGAGGCTAATACCTCCCGATATCATCCATTCGTGTGACTTAAGAGGCACTGTTCCAAAAACAGGTATCATAAACGGCAAATAAATGACTCCTAAAAGCATTATTACAGAGCTTATAACTGCAAGCAGCAAATACATATTTGAGAATATATTAATTTCAAATAATCCACGGTTTTCAGATTTACATTCAAACACATGAATTAACTGAGAAAGAACCATTGTTACAAGTGCTGATGTTCTTGCAATAGCTAGATTTTTACTACTAGCAAATACAATAAAGAAACTTGCCAGTGTCGAAAGCGCTATTAATATGCCCCTTATAGTGATTACACCAGAAAGCCCGTGGGCAAAAATACTTTCATTAGGAGATCTGGGTGGTTTGTTCATTATTTCCGGTTCACCTGGCTCTAATCCGAGTGCAATGGCAGGTAACCCATCGGTTGCCAGATTTACGATTAATATTTGCGCAGGAAGCAGGGGTATGGGTAATCCCATCAATGACGCCAAAAACATGGTGAGAACCTCCCCTACATTGCAGGAAAGCAAGTATCGTATAAACTTACGGATATTCGAGTAAATGTTTCTACCTTCCTCTACAGCAGCCACTATGCTGGAAAAATTATCATCCATAATAATCATTGCAGCCGATTGTCTGGTTACATCTGTGCCTGACTTTCCCATTGCAATGCCGATGTCGGCGTCCTTTACTGCTGGAGCATCGTTAACACCATCACCGGTCATTGCTACAATATGTCCTTTTCGTCTATATGCCCTAACTATTCTAAGTTTATGCCTCGGGTACACTCTTGCGTAAACAGTGGTTTTATTACATACATTTTCTAATTGATTATCGGTCATCTGATCCATTTCAGAGCCTGTCAGCACATGGTCGCCGTCACGATATATATCGAGGGTTGAAGCTATTGCCTTCGCAGTTTCTTTATGGTCTCCGGTTATCATCACTGTCTTAATTCCGGCCTTTCTACATCTGTACACAGCTTCTAAAGCTTCTTTACGTGGCGGGTCTGTCATTCCGGACAAGCCTATAAATACCAGCTTTTCTTCTAGCCTATCACTTCGCACTTGACTTTTTTCAACGGTTCTATATGCACAACCTATTACACGAAGACCCATGGCAGTCATTTTCCTGCATTCCTTCATAACGTTGTCCCGTTCATCGAAAGTCATTTCTCTTTCATAATCGCCAATAAGAATTTTATTGCTTCTCTCAAGAATTACCTCCGGTGCACCTTTGGTAAAGAGAAATAGTTCGCCCTTATTAGTGCTGCATAACACTGACATAAGTTTTCGATCAGAATCAAATGGAATTTCCCTCACTCTGGAATAATAGGAATCAACAGCATTCTTATCTATACCTGAATCTATGGCGGCTCTTACTAAAGCCACCTCGGTGGGGTCTCCTTCTATATCAAGAGCATCCTTCTTCTTACCCTTAATTTCAGCAAGGCGCGCATTACCGCATATTACCCCTGTTTTTAACAGAAGCCTTAGCGCAAAAGCTTTTTCCGCTCGAATTTCTTTCCCTTTGCTTAAAATAACCATCCTATTCTTTGAGTTTTTTTCTAGCGTATATAAGTTTTTACCGGCATAAGCGGAGACAACAGTCATACGGTTTTCTGTTAAAGTACCTGTTTTGTCTGAACAGATTACAGTAGCACATCCGAGAGTTTCAACCGCCGGCAACCGCCTTATTAACGCATTTCGCTGAACCATACGACGTACGCCAATGGCAAGAGCTATTGTAACAACTGCAGGAAGCCCCTCAGGTACTGCTGCAACAGCTAGGCTTATGCCTCCCAACAGCATCTGAACTATGGGCTCTCCCCTCAATATGCCCATTAGAGCAACCACTGCACATATGATAAGGCATAAGGTTACAATTATTTCCCCGAGTTTTTCCAACCTCTTTTGCAGTGGGGTTTCCTGAACTCCTGCCGTTACAATCATATCGGCTATCTTGCCCATTTCAGTATCCATTCCAGTAGCTACTACAACTGCTTTTCCGGTACCATTTGTTACCATGCTTCCCATGTATAAAAGATTTGTGTTTGCTATTCCATCCTGCTTGTGGGCCCTTCTACTTATTTCACTTTTTGATGCCGGTACCGATTCACCGGTCAGCATTGATTCGTCTACAAAGAGAGAATTAGCTTCAATAATCACAGAATCCGCAGGAACACGGTCACCAGCTTCTATGACAATCAAATCTTTTGGAACAACCATGTCGGCAGGGATATCCTTTGTTATTCCGTCACGGATTACTCTTGCATGGGGGGCAGCCATACTCATAAGGGCTTTCATAGCCTTTTCTGTCCGCATTTCCTGAAAAAAACCTAGTAATCCATTAAGGATTATGATTACTAAAATTGCAATTCCTTCGCTGTTTTCGCCCATAAAAAAAGATATTACCGACGATACTATCAAAATGATTATCATCAAATCGGTAAATTGGGATAATAGAGCTTTAAGCCATGATTTCTTTTTCCCTTCCTTTAGAACATTCTTGCCATAGATATCAAGATTTTTTGCTGCATCGGACTCAGTCAGCCCATAGATATTTTCTTTTATATCATCGAATACTAGGGTGCGTTTCAAAGCCTCCACAATACCACTCCCAAAATAAAAAAATAGGACAATCTAATTTATTCATCTCATATTGGGATTAGTACAGTGAGGATTGGAAAGCCTTTATCTTAAACTATGAAGCCTGTTAACAGTCAATACGTTTCGTAAAATAACTCAAAAACAACTGTCATCAATCAACAGCTCCACAGGACAGTGGTCCGAGCCCATAACATCGGAGTGAATAATGGCATCATGGATTTTGTCTTCCAAGAATTTCGATACGCAAAAATAGTCTATACGCCACCCAGCATTGTTCTGACGTGCTTTGAACATGTATGACCACCATGTATAAGCTCCTGTTTTGTCAGGATAAAAGTACCGGAAAGTATCTATAAAACCGGCTTCTAGAAGTTCAGAAAACTTATTTCGTTCCTCATCAGTAAACCCGGCATTTCGGCGGTTTGTCTTAGGATTTTTAAGATCTATCTCTTTATGGGCTACATTCATGTCTCCGCAAACTATTACAGGTTTTGTTTTATCCAGTGATATTAGATACTCTCTAAAATCATCCTCCCATTCCATTCTATAGGATAGTCTCTCCAATTCTCTCTGAGAATTAGGAGTATATACATTGACCAAATAGCAATCTGCAAATTCAAGAGTAATAACTCGACCTTCATGATCATGCCTGTCTATTCCTATACCATATGTAGCCTTAATAGGTTTTATTTTTGTAAAAATAGCAGTGCCTGAATAGCCTTTCTTTTCGGCATAGTTGTAATACGCCTCATATCCCTCCAACTCCAAGTCGAGCTGGCCTTCTGAAAGCTTTATTTCCTGTAAGCAAAGCACATCGGGTTTTTTACTGTCAAAAAAATCAAGAAAACCTTTCCCTAGTACGGCTCTTAAACCGTTAACATTCCACGATATAAGTTTTTTCACTTGTAGTCTCCTTCCAGTTTAGTCCATTTATTTTGTCGCTCAAATACTTCAACTGCATCATTAGCATTTTTAATTATATCACTGCTAAACCCCATTATTTTTAGAAGTTTTATAGCATTCCTCGATGTAGCCCTTCCATCCTTTATCTTATAATCAAAAATAATATCGTCATCATTTATATCCTCTTCAAAATGTTTATTACTGAAAACATCTGATAGTATATATGTTAGTTCGATATCGTGGGTAGCAGCAAAGATACAAGTATTTTCCCTTGACAATGCATGTAAAAGCTGTGAGGATGCAGCTATACGCTCAATTGTATTTGTCCCTCGCAGCACCTCATCTATTACACAAAGGCATGTTATCTCACTATTTACCCTCGAAAATATCCTTTTAAGCGATTTTATTTCAGCAATAAAATAACTTTCTCCATTTAGCATATTATCTCTTAATGCCATTGAGGTAATCGGAAACAACGGTTTAGATACCCATTTTTTTGCTAAGCAAAAGCCCAAAGTATGCACCATAAGCGTATTTATTACAACGGTTTTCAAATATGTCGATTTTCCTGAAGCATTTGAGCCGGTTATCAAAGTTGGTTTTAAAGAGATAACAGGATTAGGCGTACACCGCTTAATCAAAGGATGTACTACACCATCGGCCTGAATGTTAAAATCATTATTAGAGGCATTCCATATTAATTCAGGTTCACAAAAATAACCTGAATTCTCTTCACGGGAAAGATATTCTTTATATGATGCGATACTTATTGTTGCATCTATTTCACCTATTGCTTCTATTAAACAGGCAAAGTCCTCATGATGATGCTCTATGAACTTTAAGGAGGATTGATATAGCCACAAATCAACCAAAAATACCATATTGAACATGGACATAACATCCATACTAATATTACCTGTAAAGCCCATAAGAACACTATTAAATGAACCTTTATTTAATATAGGCTCAAGAATGTTTGATAATACTTTTATTTTTTCATATTTGAAATTAAGACCTTGTGGCTTATTTTTATATAATTTTTTTGCTAGGGAAATAATTTTCGTTGCTTGTACTACTGCTTCCATTCCCGCAGAAATTTCTCTAACCTTATATCCATGATAAAATGCATTTAATGCCATACTCATAATAGCCCATAATGCTGCAAATCCATAGCTTATAAACAATAAAGGGATAGCTAAAAATGGAACACATGTTAAGACTTTAAAAACCCACGGTTTTTCCAATTCCAAGAAGTCACATTTATCCATCAACAAATCCATTCTACTAGGTCTGAACTTTCCTACGCGGGTCAATATAGTTTGGGTCATTTCACGTTCATCCCTGTGATTGTTCCAGTAATTAATGGTATTAATTCTTTCAAGCAACTTCTCCTTATTATACAGCGGAGTTCGGAGAAGGCAATACAGAGCATTATCTCCCATGGAGGTTATGGTACAATTTATAAAGCTAAAAAAATTGCCCAACTCAAGATCATTCCAAGTTATATCGTCAACGGTCATTTCAGCCCCTTTTTTATTGCGAAAATTAAATAGCTGAGAAAAATTCTTATAGTCATACTCATCATAATCATTTTCCGGTAAAACGCCCCATGAATGGTGAATAGACTTTCTAAGTTTCTTATTTCTCATTAAGTTTTGAACAATATTCGCACCTATAATAATAGCAGCTGCAAACGTTGCTACTATAAGATAGTCAGACATTCAAACCTCCGATTAGAATTATTAAATTAAATTATAACCTTTATATTCTTATCGCACAACATCTTGCAGTTATGGTGAAAAAAACATAAAAATCTATGGAGAAATTTTAAGAAAAGTATAAGCGAAATATAACATTTCTGATATATAGTAGTGCTACTATTGGTTGTGTAGACTATATCAGTTATTCGAAGGAAGGATATGTTATGAGGTATCTTACGAAGGAATGGTATAACTTATGTCAACGAACCGGGCTCCATTTTGGAATGGAAGTATATAATAGAACTGAAACTTATGATGAAGCACTCTATTTACAACTATATAAAGCACATGAAGAATCATTCATCAAAATGCAGCATGAATCTTACGATTATGATCCACGTTTTTTGTTACAGAAAGATAGTTTTGAATTCGTGCCTTTCAATAAATTTGTGACAGGGGAAGAGATTAGCGAAGAGGATAGATTTATTTATCATATTCCACCTCAAGAAAAGGAACATATTAAAAAAAAGATAGCTGAATATGATGCTCGACCACCTTTTAATGAAGACAAATGCAGAGAAGAATTCCGCTGTCTTCAGGAAATAGTCCAAAAAGATATGATCGATAAGTTACCTAAAGAAATTCTACAGCAAATTGCCGATATACGGGTCTTCGCCTTGGGTTACTGCACAAAGGATATTCTTGATCAGCTAGAAAGCGTCAGCAAAGAAAACGAAAGGGAGATGAATCGGGTTCTAAACGAATGTGTCAAAGCACAGCAAGCAGAGCAAATCTCTCATAGTATTAGAGGAAAATTCAATTTTCATGATTGTGAGGTAACTGAGCTCACATTAAATGATAATATTATAATTCGCTTTGATACTCGGGGCGGATTCACCAACTATAATACCATTACTTTTATTGATTCTAAGATAGTAAAGCAGGATGACCATATTTTGGGGAGCACATGGATTTATGAGGAGCTTTACCGCATAGAAAATGGCTATGAGGCACATATGCTATTTTGGGGCGAGGAAATGCCCGAGCTTATAATCCGCTGTAAAGATATTCTTATTGAAGAAAAGTAAAAAATACTCCCTTCCGGTTTATATTCTTAATTCTTACCGGAAAAGAGTATTTTCTTAATTTTTATACAGTAAAATCTTATTGCTGTATTTGTTTCAGGATTCCTCAAATATCCTTAATCTTAGGTAATCTTCCTTAACAAAATCAAACTTAACAATCTTTTGAAGGGCGCGCTCCATGGATTTTTCAAGTGCTTCATGAGTTAGAAGAACAATAGGTACGTAATTGTCCTTTTCATGGCTTTCCAGTTGTACCATAGATGATATGGAAATCCCATTCTCAGCCAGAACTCCGGAAATCATAGATAATACACCGGGGATATCTTTTGTCATAAACCTCAGATAGAAGCGACTTGTAACATCCTCAATAGGTATCAATTGAACGTTTTGTGTAAGGCTTATGGCTCTGTTGCAATACTTTTCACCTTCCTGAAGGAGCAAATCCCTAGAAAGATCCACTATGTCACTGATTATTGCACTTGCAGTAGGACGTTCCCCTGCTCCCGGGCCATAAAACATGGTGTCACCCACAAAATCTCCCTTAACAAAGATAGCGTTAAGCTCATTACTCACTGCCGCTAATAAGTGTGAATTATTTATTAATGTGGGGTGAACTCGTAAATCCAAACCATCCTTATATGCCCTGTAAATTGCCAGCAACTTAATAGTCATTCCAAAAGACTGGGCAAAAGTGATATCCATTTTTGTAATGCCAGTAATACCCTCCATATATATCTTATCAAAGGGGATGAAAGAATTGGATGCAATAGAGCTTAATATAGTCAGCTTATGCGCAGCATCTCCGCCGCTTATGTCAAGCGTAGGATTAGCCTCTGCAAACCCTTTTTCTTGAGCACCTTTCAAAGCTTCGTCAAACTCTAAACCATCCCGATGCATTTTTGTAAGAATATAGTTGGTTGTTCCGTTTAGGATACCGTATATGCTTTCGAATCTGTTTGCGACAAGTCCTTCACGGAGCCCTTTAATAATAGGGATACCTCCGCCGACACTAGCCTCAAACAAGAAATCAACACCGTTCTCTTGTGCGATTTTATATAATTCCATTCCTTTTGTGGCAATCAAAGCTTTGTTAGCTGTTACAACATGTTTACGATTTTTGAGCGCCTTGCTTATAAAGGTGAAAGCAGGTTCATAGCCACCGATGGTTTCAACAACTATATTAATTTCAGGGTCATTCAAAAGCTCATCAACATCAGTGGTACAATTTACTTGTGAGAGATCCAGATTACGATCTTTATTCCAATCCAATTCAGCAATAGTTTTTAGGTTAAAGCTCAATGTAGAACGTGTTGTTAAAAGCTCCTTCTGTTCAAGCAGAATACGTGCAACTCCTGTTCCCACTGTTCCCAATCCAATAATACCTATATTTACTTGACGATTCTTCATATTGTGCTCCTTTGCTTATAAATACTAGTGGTTTAATAAATGTCTGATTTATTTATTTTTATTATAAAATCAGGCCAAAACCCTTTATCAGTTTGCATTGTACATAAAATACAGCATTCTTATAACAATAAGTTATTATCTAATTATAATTGTAATAAAAACTATTTACAAGGTTATTGCATATCTCAATTTTCAGTGCTACAATATGAAAGAACAAAATGTCTTTAAGATTGGTACAGAGATGCCGACAAGATGTTAAATATCGTTAAATTAAGGCGGTTAATATTACTCGCCCGATTTTTAGTGAATTACAATCTTGTCTGCTGGACAAGATTTTTTTATGTCATTTTGTAATATTCTGCGGAGGCGAAGGCAATGAAGTTAAAGGCTAAGATAATGGATGAAATATCAGTTGAACGCGCTATTGTCCGCATCGCACATCAAATAATCGAGAAAAATCACGGGGTGGAAAATATCTGTATCATCGGAATTAAAACACGTGGCGTTCCAATTGCTTCAAGGCTCGTTAAGGCAATTAAAGCAATCGAAGGTGTAGATATTGATATGGGTGTTCTTGATATCAGTTTATATCGGGATGATCTTTCTGACTTAACACAGGATCCTGTGCTCAACTCTACTGATATTCCTTTTTCAGTAGTAAATAAAAATGTTATTTTGGTGGATGATGTAATTTATACTGGCCGCACAGTAAGAGCCGCGATGGATGCCATAATGGCTGAAGGAAGAGCGGCAACCATTCAGTTAGCCGTGCTTGTAGACAGAGGACACAGAGAACTGCCTATAAGAACTGACTATGTTGGAAAGAATATACCTACATCAAAGTCTGAAGTAGTAGCTGTTCATTTGAAAGAATACGACGGAGATACAAATGTTCAGCTATATGAAAAAGTACTCAATTAAATTTATTAATACACAAGGGGGATTTATTATTATGGAAAAAAATCAACAGGTAATCGGGTATCTTCCCGACGATAAGCCACAGTTATGGAAACTCTTGCTTTACGCATTGCAGCAGGTTATTGTAATGTTCCCTGCTACTGTTGCTGTAGCACTTATCACACAGTTCCATATCTCGACAACAATCTTTGCAAGTGGTCTTGCAACCATCTGCTTTATTCTGGTTACAGGCAAAAAAATTCCTCTGTACTATGGATCAAGCTTTTCCTACCTTTCTGCAATACTTGGAATAATGGGTTCTGAAGCACTTGCAGGCGCTGCACTAAACGAAAGGATCGCAATTGCCCAATTCGGTATTGTTATGTCTGGTTTCGTATCAATAGCCGCTGGACTTATAGTAAAACAATTTGGCAGAGACTCAATAGAAAAAATACTTCCTGCCACAATTACAGGTCCCATTGCAATGGTTATAGGGCTCACTCTTGCAGGTACTGCGTTGTCCGATGCAGCATCCTTTGGCGGTGCCATAAACGCTCCGGAAGCACAAGCAGCTCTTGCTGCCAATATGGCTTGGACTGTTTCATTAGTAACTATGATTTCCACAATAATGTTCTCTGTTTACCTTAAAGGATTTTTAGGGCAACTCCCCCTTCTTTTAGGTCCCATTCTTGGATGTATTACAGCTTTTATCATAAACATGGCGACCGGAATTAATCTTTTTAAAGTATTACCCGAAGCAGCAAACAGTGGATTCTTTGCACTACCTGTATTCACACTGCCAAAACCCAACTGGCCCGCAGTTGCCGCTATTATGCCTATTGCAATCGCCACTATCCCAGAATCAACAGCTCACGTTTACCAGCTTGATATTTATGTAAATGATTTAGCTAAGAAAAAGAGATCTACAAAGAAATATGATATTGCCGACAGACTTGGACACAACCTTATTGGTGATGGTATCGGAGATATCGTAGCCGGTTTTATTGGCGGTCCTGCCGGAACAAATTACGGTGAAAACATCAGCGCAATGGCTATAACAAAGGTATTCTCCATTCCGGTTCTGATGGCTGCTGCTGTAATTGCTATGATAATTTCATGCTTTACACCCCTTAT
Source organism: Clostridiaceae bacterium (assembly GCA_012520615.1). GTDB lineage: Bacteria > Bacillota > Clostridia > DSM-8532 > DSM-8532 > DTU059. Next base: position 17,680 of record JAAYNX010000051.1, read on the forward strand.
AAACGCCATCTATGCTATTCCTACCGCAGTAATCGGCGGACTTGAAGTATACTTGTTCGGTGCCATTGCTGCACAAGGTATTGCAATTATGGTTGAGAAAAAGGTTGACTTGTTTAGCTCAAAAAATATCGCAATAATTGCTACAATAATGATAATCGGACTTGGCGGACAATATGCCTTCGGCGGAAGCATCCCGTTCTTTGGGATGAATATTCCATGTGTAGCTGGAGCCGCAATCTTCGGAATTCTTCTTAATCTGCTCTTGAGTATTGGTGAGAAGAAATAAGTTGAAGTTGAATCTTAAGCTTTTTAGTTCAAGATAAACTCTATTAATGCCTTTTAAAAAAGTGGGATATTAACCCACTTTTTTTCATAAAGCTTTCTTGCATAGTCATCGATAAATAAGATTCCTCCGGTTCTACTTATGTCTAAAAGAAAAATACCGTGTCTACAAACTTAACGGTTTTGATCTTATTCGTCATGGTTTGACAAATAATGATAAATACTTTATTGTCTAATGGATGTTTCTACCATATTAGTTTTCATTTAATTTCTTAATTTATTTTAGGGAGGATATCCATATGTTAGCTCTTATTTTCGGACTTATCGGGCTGTTGATTGATGTAGTTTTTGTCGTTGCGCTTCATTCATGGACTTCTTTTGATTTAAGTGCCTTCTCACTTTTCTTTGTAGTCCCTATCGGTGCTATAGTTATAGGTGGATTAGCCTGCTTAGGCTATTACATTGGTATTTTAAAATCAAATATGAAGGTAACAAAAGCAATTCAGATTTTAAGTATAGTTATTACTATTCTTTGCTTCGTGTTGATTCAATATGGTTTCTACTATACTGCTTACCTGGATGAAAACATGGATTTGAATTATAAAATGCAAGGCGAACATGTAAGTAATTATGTTATAGGTGATTCCGAAGACCCCGTAAACTTTTTCTCATTTACAAAGCTAATTGTCAATTCCAGAGTAATATCCTTTTCCAATAAAGGCCGCCAGCTTTTAGAGGTCAGCGGAAATAAGGTGGTAAACTGGATTTTCTATGCAGTTGACTTTCTGGGGATGCTGGCAGGAGCATTTTTAGCACAAGCAGTGATTATAGATAAGAAATATTGCGATAAATGTAAGAAATATATGAAGCAAAAGGAATTGTTAAAATTCCCCGCCCATGATACCGAAAAAGTCAACCGTTTCAAATCCATAGTGAACATTTACCCGCAAGAGATGGAAGCTTTGATGCATAGTGGTAATACTACCGTTCAAGAGGATCATTATGAAGTCATAATGGACTGGTGTGATGTCTGCAATGACGGGTATCTTCGTTTACAATTCATGGAGATGGAAGCAAAAAACAAATTTAACCTAAACATAAAGAAAAGTATCGATATCCCCATAAATTCCCACGTCACACAGCAAATAACCAAGAGTAATAAAAATTTTGCCAATGCGTAATTTACTTGTTTTGCCCGTAATTTAATAGCTCAAGCCTTGACCTTGTGATGAATAAACTTGATAATAGAAATACAAATGAAGGGCAGGTATTTATGAGTAAAACATTAGTTTTGGCAGAAAAACCCTCTGTCGCAAGGGATATTGCAAAGGTGCTTAAATGCAATCAAAACGGAAATGGCTTTATAACAGGGCCTAAATATATTGTAACCTGGGCTTTGGGGCATCTGGTAACACTAGCTGCGCCAGAGGTTTATAACCAGAAATATAAAAGCTGGAATCTTGAAGATCTACCCATGCTCCCTAAGAAAACCGAGCTTGTGGTTATTAAAGAAACCTCTAAACAATTTGGCATTGTAAGAGGACTCCTTCATAGAGATGATGTAAGTGAACTTGTTATTGCCACTGACGCTGGAAGAGAAGGCGAACTTGTGGCACGTTGGATAATTGAGAAGGCAGGTTTTAAGAAACCAATACGCCGTTTATGGATTTCATCTCAAACAGACAAGGCCATAAATGAAGGTTTTCAGAATTTAAAACCATCCCGCAATTATGATAACCTATATCGCTCCGCACAAAGCCGTGCTGAAGCAGATTGGCTTATAGGGCTAAATGTAACCCGTGCTTTAACATGTAAATACAATGCACAGTTATCGGCAGGCCGGGTACAAACCCCCACCCTGGCTATGATTGTTGAGCGGGAGAATGAAATAAAACGATTCGTTCCCAAGGATTTCTGGACAATAGGTGCAAGCTTAAAGGGTTTCAGCGTCCTATGGCAGGACAGAAAAACCGGGCAAACCCGCATATTTGATAAAATAAAGGCGGAAGAAATCGTAGCTAAAATATCAGGAGAAACCGGTACAATTATTGATGTTTCAAAAGAGGCAAAAAAGGAGTTACCTCCTCTTGCCTATGACCTTACCGAGCTTCAGCGTGATGCAAATAAAAAGTATGGATATTCTGCGAAAAAGACTTTGCAGCTTATGCAGAGCCTTTATGAGCATCACAAACTGGTAACCTATCCTAGAACCGACTCCCGTTATTTAACCGATGACATAGTCCCCACATTACAAGAACGGCTTAAAAGCATAGCTGTTGGCCCGTATCAAAAGTCTGCGCAAGTTATACTGCGAGCAAAACCCAATATTACGAAACGTTTGGTTGACAACAGCAAGGTATCTGATCACCACGCAATTATCCCCACTGAGCAATATGTTGATTTATCATCGTTAAACAACGATGAACGTCACATTTATGATCTTATAGTTAAACGCTTCTTGGCTGTGTTAAGCCAACCTTTTGAGTATGAGCAAACCACAATAAAATATGAGGTTTCCGGGGAACTATTTACTGCCAGAGGTCGCATAATAAAATCTCCGGGTTGGAAAAGTATTTATGACGGGCAATTTACAGATGATGCTGACGAAGATGATCCATCTGACGATAACAGGCATCAATCATTACCTCCTGTTAAAAAAGGACAAATCGAGCCCATCCTTCAAGCAAGAACAATAAACGGAAAGACCTCCCCGCCTAAGCGGTTTACAGAGGCCACGCTGCTTTCGGCAATGGAACATCCGGGTAAATATATGGACAACAAAGCCCTCCGGGAAGTAATAGAAGGCACCAGCGGGCTAGGAACACCCGCAACTAGAGCAGATATAATTGAGAAGCTGTTTGATAGCTTTTACGTAGAAAGACATGGAAAAGAAATTATCCCTACATCAAAGGGAATACAGTTAATAGAGCTGGTTCCTGAAAAATTAAAGTCTCCTGAGCTCACAGCAAAATGGGAACAACAGCTTTTGCTAATAAGCAAGGGGCAGGCAGATGCAGCTGGTTTTGTATCAAAAATGAAGGAGCAGGCAGCAAAACTAGTTGGTACAGTTATTTCAAGCAGTCATGTATACAAGCATGAAAACATGACCCGTGAGAAGTGCGAAAACTGCGGTAAGTTTCTATTAGAAGTAAATGGGAAGAAGGGCAAAATGCTTGTGTGCCAGGATAGAGAGTGTGGATTTAGAAAAAATTTGTCCATCATTTCCAATGCTAGATGTCCTGAATGTCACAAGAAAATGGAAATCCGCGGTGATGGCGAAGATAAATCTTTCTACTGCTCATGCGGATATAGGGAGAAGCTTTCAGCCTTTAATAAGAGAAAACGCGAAACAGTAAGCAAAAGGGATGTCCGTCAATTCTTAAAAAACCAAGAACAGGACACTCCCATAAACTCAGCTCTTGCCGATGCTTTGGCAAAACTAAAAAAACAGTAAATCCAAGAAGACCGTGTACGATATTCGTACACGGTCTTCTTTAAATATTTTAATACTTTTGATTTATTTATTTTTTAGATTGAACCATGCATTGAGTCCTGGATATTCAGCAATATCTTCACCAAGCTCTTCTTCAATTCTTAGCAACTGATTGTATTTTGCAACACGATCAGTTCTTGAAGGAGCACCGGTCTTGATTTGTCCGGAGTTTGTTGCAACAGCGATATCAGCTATTGTAGCATCTTCGGTTTCGCCGGAACGGTGTGAGGTAACAGCAGTATAACCTGCACGGTTAGCCATTTCAATAGCCTCTAAGGTTTCAGTCAGAGTACCGATTTGGTTAACTTTGATAAGAATTGAGTTAGCTACACCCATCTCAATACCCTTCTTAAGACGTTCGGTATTGGTAACGAAAAGATCATCGCCAACTAACTGTATCTTGTTGCCGAGCTTTTCTGTAAGGAGCTTCCAAGCATCCCAGTCATCTTCGGATACACCGTCTTCAACTGAGATAATTGGGTACTTATTACACATATCTTCCCAGAAATTAACCATTTCTTCCCTGGTCATATACTTGTCGGCTTTCCACCAGTAGTATTGACCTTCCTTACCGTTAGCCTTAGCTTCCTCATACATCTCGGTTGCAGCGGCATCAATAGCTATACGGAACTGTTCACCGGGCTTGAAGCCTGCTTTTTCAATTGCTTCAACAATAACCTGAATAGCTTCTTCGTCAGATTTTAGATTTGGAGCAAATCCGCCTTCGTCACCAACAGCAGTTGAGTAGCCTTTGCTCTTTAAAACACCCTTTAAGTTATGGAATACTTCAGCACACCATTGAAGGGCTTGTTTGAAGCTTTCAGCACCAACAGGCATAATCATAAATTCCTGTATGGTTACGGAATTGTCGGCATGCTTGCCACCGTTAATAATGTTCATCATAGGAACAGGAAGAACCTTTGAATTAGTGCCTCCTATATACTGATAAAGAGAAAGGCCAAGTGCCTCAGCAGCGGCTTTAGCGGCTGCAAGTGAAACACCTAAAATAGCGTTCGCACCAAGTTTTGCCTTATTGGGTGTTCCGTCTAATGCGATCATTGTTTTGTCAATAAGAATCTGATCAAATACGTTTAGCCCAACTATTTCGGGGGCGATAATATCATTTACATTGTCAACAGCTTTGGATACGCCTTTACCTAGATAACGTCCCTTGTCGCCATCGCGTAACTCTACAGCCTCAAAAGCACCTGTTGATGCCCCGGAAGGAACTGCTGCACGACCTAAAAAGCCACCTTCAGCGATAACTTCTACTTCGATTGTGGGATTTCCACGGGAGTCAAGAATTTCTCTTGCAAATACGTCTTCAATTTCTAAATATTGCTTCATATAATAAACTCCTTTCCATTGTTTGTTAATTTAATAACCACATTCTAGCATACCTTAACGCATCAAAAAAGTAAAGGTAGTCCGGTTATTTTTTCTCTTTAGTTTGTTATAATTTCACCCTTAAGATTACCTCGTGATTATTTCACTTATGCAATACAGGCGACACCTTCTTATAGCTTACAAATGTAAGTATAGATATTACTATTACCTTAAACAAATTGAAAGGAACTATGCCAAACAAAATTAGGGTTTTTAGGTCTACAATTCCACTATTATTTTTAGTACCTTCGGCAACAACTCCCTGTAAAGATTGTTCGGGCGTTATATTAAATTGCTCAGCAAATATCTTAACATATAATGGAATCATAACATAATAGTTCACAAAAGTTGCCACAATAACCATTGTCAAAGATCCAACTATTAATCCCATGACTGCATTCTTTACCGATTTGTTTTTCTTATAAATAATAGCTGCCGGGACAACAAACGCACAACCTACAACAAAATTAGCAAACTCGCCCACACCACCTGTTATGGTAAATGCAACGTGAACTAGGTTCTTAATCAGTTCAATTAGAATACCTGCTAAAGGACCTAATGCAAATCCGCCTAATAGAACTATTAATTCGCTCAAATCAAGCTTTAAAAAAGTGGGGGTAAATGGCAATGGAGTTTCAAGAAACATAATGGCTGTTGCTAATGCTGATAGTACTCCTACTTTTGCTATGAATTTTGTTTTGATTTTCATAATACACACTCCTCTAAATTGTTTTACAATACAATCTGAGGCTATAGCATAAAAAAAGCTCCCAAAGCTTTCTCAGGGAACTATAGATATGTATCTCTATAATCTTCTTCCATCCAGACTTTACTGTCGGCTCCGGAATCACACCGGATCATGCTAAAATAGCTCGCGGGCTAGTGGCAAACCACATCACCGCCGGTAGGGACTTTCACCCTGCCCTGAAGATTGTACTGTATTAAACTATTGCTAATTATATTTTATGCTTGTATCATTGTCAATAAGACCTTAAATATTATTCCACCATATGTAATCAATTATTTTGCTCTTCTAAGAGCTGTAATTTCTACCTCTTGATTATCTACCCTGGAAGACAATTCAATCAATTGAGCTTTTATTTCTTCTTGCCCCTCAGCTAGCTGTTTATATCCGTCTAAAGTCGCCTTAATATCAGGTTTAATATCGTTCTCAATGGTTATCTCAATTTTGTCCAAACGTTTTTCAACCTTATCTAATCGGCTGTCAACCTTATCTAATCGGCTGTCAACCTTATCTAATCGGCTGTCAACCTTATCTAATCGGCTGTCAACCTTATCAAACCGGCTGTCAATCTGGTCGAACTTTTTGCCAACCTCATCAAACTGTTTGTCTATCTTATCGAACTGTTCGTCTATCTTATCGAACTGTTCGTCTATCTTATCGAACTGTTCGTCTATCTTATCGAACTGTTCGTCTATCTTATCGAACTGTTCGT
>JAAYNX010000016.1 GCA_012520615.1 Clostridiaceae bacterium
AGATAATATTATTTTGGGATTATTATTTAAAAATGAAGCAAATGTATATTGTTTTGGATGATTTTTGATTTTAGTAGTGAAAAACAGAATTTAATATGATATTATGAAAAAAGCAAATACCTATCTTTATTTAAATTATTTTAAAGTAAGGCCTTAATTTTTGCATCAAGCTTTTCCGGTTCAACTGTAGGTGCAAACCTTGCAAGAACCTTACCTTCTCTATCTACAAGGAACTTTGTAAAATTCCACTTGATATCATCGCCGGATGTGGTAAAGCCCAAATCCTGAAGTTTTTTATAAAAGCCTTCCGATGCATCATCTTCTTCTGCCTTTGGTGCCTGGGCCTTTAAGAACTTATATAAATCAGAGGCATTTTCTCCGTTTACCTCAATCTTGCCAAAGGTTTGAAAAGCAGTTCCAAAGTTGATTTTGCAGAACTGTGCAATCTCCTCGTTATCACCCGGTGCCTGTTCAAAAAACTGATTGCATGGGAAATCAAGTATTTCAAATCCCTGATCCTTGTATTTTGCATAAAGCTTCTGAAGCCCGTCATACTGAGGCGTAAAACCACACCCGGTTGCAGTATTAACTATCAAAAGCACCTTTCCCTTGTATTGCTCCAGAGAAACTTCATTTCCACTTTTATCCTTTACTTTGTAATCATATATCATATTAATTTCCCCTCCCTTTATTAGTTTTCCTGACTTATTGATGCCAATAAATCATCAAGTTGTTTTTTTAGTGAACTGAGGTTATTTTCATCCCCCTTTAACTTACAGTACATAATCTCAGGAACTTCAAGAACATCATCTTTAAGTTGCCTGCCCTTTTCTGTAAGCTCTAGGGTAACCAATCTGTCATCTTCCTTATTTCTGTATTTCCTAATAAGCTTCATAGCTTCCAGTTTTTTTACCACTGGTGTAAGAGTTCCGGAATCTAAATGAAGTTTTTGACCTAAATCCTTGAAAATAATCTTTTCATGCTCCCACATAACCATCATGGTTACATACTGGGTATACGTGAGATTGTATTTATCCAATAGTGGCTTATATAATTTTATAACTTCTCTCGATAAAGCATATAATGGAAAGCAAAGTTGATTTTCCAGTTTTATTTTATCGTATTTGTTCATAAATTATATTCAATCCTTTAATTAATTTTATCAAATTTGATTTTATCAAACCGATTATAGTTTTATAATAACTTAAGTATTAGCCATTGTCAAGAATTAAATCACCAGATTTTAAAAAAATCCATTAACTATTATTTAACACATTTACAAAGCTGGGGGTTAATTTAGTGTAGTTACCGAGGGTGATATATGGTTTTATCTGAACTCTTTACCGTACTTTTTACCGAACTCTTTACAGTACTGTCCCCGCCCTATTCCATAGCAGGTATGATTACAATGAATTCATCGCCATTTATCAAGGTTTTAAAAGAATAAACCGGCTGATAAAAACCCTTTGTATCCGTAACATACTCAAGCTCAATATCTTCAACGACTATATCTCTGATGCTTACATCATCATAATAGCGGAATTTTCCTTCAGCCAGCTCCTCAAAGGCTTTTTTCTCACTTTTTATCGGGACATCTTTGACTCTTTTATATTCTATCATGGTATTATTTAATTCTTTAATGGAATTATCGCTATAATAAGTACAAGATATAAAGCCATCATAAATAGTATCATTAACTACAATGCTATCTGCCTCCCATTGACACTTAGCTCCACCATTACTACTAAATTGAGCTTCCTTCGGAATAGTTACACCCAAATCACTAAGAGCAGACATAACCAAATCTTCTTCGGCAATAGCAGGTTTATATTTATCATCAAAATGGGAGAAATCAGTAAATCTATAACTGCCACCCACGTAGTTAAACCAGACGTTATACCCACGCTCAGTATTAACGGAAAATAAAACGCTGTCATTATACGCATCAATCACTATTTCTGACTCATCAATTCCAAGCTTGCTAAAGAAGCCTTTCGCCCACTCAATTGATTGTGCTTTTGAATATTTAGGAGCTTTATATACCGGAACAGTCTCTTTGCTATCCTTTAATGAAACATTTAATTTAATATCTGAATCCTCTAAATTAATACTATAAATAGGTTCATAGTATAGATTGCCAAACTCTTTATAATTATAGTAAGCAAATATTCCAATAAAAACTGCACAGGTTATGAGTAAGGGAGATAAAAATCCTGCTGCTTTAACCCATTTCCTCTTCCCTGACTTAATTATTGTCAATATTGCCATTATTAAACCGTACCCTATTAATGCACCTAATGAATTGTTAAAAATATCATCTATATCGAAAATTCCGAAACCCGCTAATAACTGAACCGATTCTATAAATAGAGTAAGCAGAAGACCTACCCCAAAACTAATGTATACTTTGCGAAATCTGTTATTAAATAAGGGCAGAATAAATCCTAATGGAATAAACATAATTATATTCAGAATAATAAACTTCCAGCTATTTATACTGAAAATAATCCATGCCTCTTTATAAGATCTCAGGAAATGAATATTTGCATTTCTTTGATAGAAAGTCCCTCTACTTAGAATTGTGACCCCAAAAACCATAGCAAGATATACAACAAGCAAACTACAAAGAAGTACTTTTCTCTTTGAAAATCTCTTATCACCTTTAAAAACCCTTTTGTATATGAAAAAATATAAAAAAGAGCCTAGTAGAGCAAATACAATCAGCACGGCAATTCCCACTAAAAAATTATTCATTAAAATATGTAACAATTCACGAATTCGCATTTTTATCCTCAGTCCCTCCAGTCATCAAAAAGATATCTTAGCATTTTTTCAGGATTATCTAAAAATTGTTTAGTCAAATTATAATGCTCTGTTTGCTTATATTCTACAGTTTTAATATCATCCATAGTCAACTCAAAAATATCCGCATTGGGGTAGGCAAGTAAAATGGGAGAATGAGTAGCAATAATAAATTGAGAATCATTTTTAACCAGCCTGTTTAATTCCACTAACAAGCTCATTTGCCGCAATGGCGACAATGCTGCTTCAGGTTCGTCAAGGATGTATAAACCTCTTCCCCTAAACCTGTTCTGTACAAGAGCCATAAAGCTTTCCCCATGTGACTGATGATGTAGAGATTTACCCCCATACCCTTTAAGATTCAACTCCAAATCATCTACCTGAGTTGCAACATTATAAAAACTCTCCGTACGCAGGAAAAAACCGTCATGCTCATGTCCTTTCTTTGACAGTTTCATATATTGATGCAGGGCAGACTCTGTTGATTTGGTTGAAAAATTAAAATTCTTAGAACCACCTTCCGCATTAAACCCAGCAGTAACTGCAATTGCTTCAAGTAGCGTTGATTTACCCGTACCGTTTTCCCCAACAATAAAGGTGACAGGTTTATTAAAATTCAGTTCTGCCTTTTCAAGTAATTTCTTTATTACCGGTATCTTTAAAATGTATGAGCCATCATCGTTAAAATCCCGGTTAAACATTATCTTTTCAATATATAAATTCGTTTCCATCACCGCCATAGACTCAATATACTACTTATTCTCAAATAGTATAAATACAGTTACTCTTTATTTTTTATCGTTGCGATTTTAACCTCTTTACCCTTGAAGGCAATTCCCACCTTAATAATATCCTTTATGCCTAGAGCTTTAAGCTCACAATCGTATTTCTTCTCTTCAATTTGCTTTAACGCCATATCCAATGCTTGGTCTATCGTCTCATTTTTCAGCGTACTAGCCCTTTTAAACTCAATTATTACACCCTTTTTACTTTTATCTTTCGGAACAATAATTACATCATATCTTCCAAAACCAGATTCCCTATTGGACTTTATATCATATTCCTTGTCAATATAAACAAGCATTCCCAACACAAAAGCATGATAGAAACTTTCTGAACGTTCTTCCGCCAAATCATTATAACTAAAGACATTCATAACCGTGTATGCAAAAATCTCGTAAAAAGTGTCTATATCACCTGTAAGCAAACTTTTTAGCATCTGCTCAACACTGCCACCCTTTATGGTCTCATCAAACCAGTCCTGCATCATATTTCTGAAAAAGTAATGGACTTCTTTGTTTGGTACCTTCAAAGTACAGTAAACTCCATCCTCTTTTAAATCCAGTTTTACAGGCTTTAGATAGCCACTCATAAGCATAAATGACCAAATGTTTTTATCCGACTTATCAATCTGACTGTAAACAATGTTTTCATCTATTTTTACATTATCAATTGTACCGCCTTCAATTATGTCCTTTATGCTCAGCTGTATATTACTGTCACCTTCTGTCGCAAGCTTCCTTATTATTGCATTACCGCTTGTATTTATCCAATATGGCTCTAAGTGGCCTTTATTGATATACATTATAATAGACCATGGATTATATATTACTTTCTGTTTCTTTTTCCCAAAAAGATATCCATCATACCACTCGGCTACTTTACCTATGTTTTCTTCTATTTTGTAGTATTTCAATACTTCTTCAACTTCTTCATGTGTGAAACCGAAATACTCACTGTAACTGTCACTTAATATGGTACTTACGTTTAGATTGTTCATATCGCTGAAAATGCTTTCCTTAGCAACTCTGAAAATCCCGGTCAGAACGCCTTTCTGCAGGTATAGATTATTCTTGAATCCGGAATTCATGAAAGCCTTCATAAACTCTATTGCCTCAACCCAATGTCCATGTATGTATGCTTCGTTAAGAAAAGTATCGTACTCATCCAGCAATATATATGGCTTCTGTTTATGATAGTTGTACAAAGCTTTTGATAAAAGTTCAAGGCTGTTTATGTAAGCTCCTGTTTCCCCTTTGCCATTATATATCTTCTCAAAGGTTTCTTTATCGTGCCCTTCAATTGCATTTGATTTAAGTATATATGAATGTCTTATAAATTCAGAGGAAATTGCACTTTTTATTAACGAAAGGTTAATACTCCAGTCACTCATTTTTACATTCTTAAAAGTCAATGTAATTACCGGATATTTTCCCTGTTCGCCAGTATATGCATTACCCTGCTGCCATATCTTGTATTCCTTAAAGAGATAACTTGTGTCCTCTTCAGTTTTTTCAAAATAATATCTTAAAAGGGACATATTCAAGGTCTTTCCAAATCTTCTCGGACGTGCAATAAGAACTACCTTTGAACTATCATCAATTATCTCTTTTATTAAAAGGCTTTTATCCACAAAATAGAGATTATTTTCTACAATCTCCTTAAAATCATCTACACCTATAGGCTGACGCTTCATAAATGTACCTCTTCTTTTTTTTTATTTCACACCCTTATTATATACATTTTTGTTATGGCTATCAAGAAAACCATACTTATAAATGCCAAGATAATGCACATCTATTTCCGTGTATTTCTGGTATCTATGAGGAATGAGTATTCACACTCATTGCCGCCCCAAACACAAGTAATTTTAAATAATCTGTACCAATCCTTTTTATAGTCTTCAATGTTAGAACTAAAGAATAAAGCAATATGCTGCTCTAATTGAAATTCAACCCGTCTGTTATCAACTATCTTAACCGCTCTATCCAGTATCTCTTTATACGAATAGCGATTATTTCCATTTCTATCCAGAAGAGAATCAGACACTTTTATGGAATCGGGAATAAAATCACCAAAATCTATGCGAACAGATTTTTTGTTATCATCACTAATTTTAATGGTAGGAATGGGGTATTTTTTACTCATAATTTCTCTAAAAGCATTATATTTCTTGTTTCCGCTTCCATTCCATTGGGTGGTTTGTACTATATAATTAATGCTTTTTCCATCTATTGATATTTTTATTGGTGGTGGTTCTTCCGGAATTTCCTTATCTATCTTCATTAATCTAGTTTGGTCATAAATATCCCCCCATTGTTTGAAAGGAAAAGCCCTTGTATTCTCTACTATTAATGATGGTCCATCTGTTTCAATAATTCCATAATCAGTGTTTTCACTTACAAGGTTTACTTCATTATCAGTTAATATTTTAAAACCTAATTTAGGATAACCGAATTTGGGCACAAAGCGATTTTGATATGCCACATACAACCCTTTGACTGGCAGGCTTAAATAGGCAGGAATATAGTATTTATATGCATATAAATCTATGGCATAAACGTCGCTATAATAGGTGTGGTCAAGCACTAACAGCTCATAATCATCATCCTTGTCAATATCTGCAACACATGCATTATCTAATCCGCCATGTACATAAGCTACAGATTTATTGCACAAAAGGAAGCAACCCGTAAATCCAATGTCACTAACTGCGGAAAAGGCCTGTATGTTTGATTTTTCATATGCGTCTTCAATAAATACTTCAAACAAGCCGATTATATTTTTTCTTACTGCCATAAATTCATCTGTCTGTGCCATACTATCTACAACCGGTTGAATCAATTTTAGTGCTTCATTTTTTTGAATTGCACCCTTACGGTTTTTTATTTGTGAAACCGGTAAATTATCGTAGAGTTTTACCAGCACACTATTATTATAGCTTCCTCCGTTATCGTCATTATTAATCATTATTTGTAATATACCGCTATCTTTTGTTAACATGTATTGTGAGATTCCTGTCTGTACCTCAACTGACAATTCATTGCCTTCCATGTCTTCCCACCCATCTTCTTTAAGCTGTTGAAGGTAGTTTTTTATGGCTAAAGCAGATATTTCACTGTAATATGTACCGCACTCCCATTCACAAGAATTCATTGAAGCAGGCTGGGGAATTTTACGAGTAACAACTTCCGGTTCGCTGGGGATATTTTCAGCTTCTGTACCACATGCAACCAGAAAACACATCAATAAAGTAATTAACACCAATATCATTATTCTTTTCATAAAATGCGTCACATCACAATATTCAAGCTCAATACAAATTCAGACGATTACAATAGTACAATCTTATACTATTACAATCGTCTGAGAATTTCAAGTAATTATTTGAATTCGGTTCTTCCATTACCCAATGGCTTTATATATTTTTTCCGCAGGTGTGATACACTTATTGATATCGAAACTTTCATCAAATGCTTTAGATAGCACTATTGATATAACCTCTGCTATTTCTTCTATGGTACTATTTTCGCTGATTATATCTGCAATCCTTTTTGATTCGCTATCAAAATGAAAGTACTTTTCCACTTTAACCTCTCAAATTAATTGATGATTTATGCTACCCTTCATAAAGGCTTTAATAAACTCATGCTTGCAATTCTATCAGCATGATCTATAAATTCTGTTTCATTATTTTACTATAATGAATAATTGTATGTCCAGACTTACTGGAAATCAGCACATAATCACAATAGCCCTCCGTAAAATTTACTTAATTTCTAAACAAATTATTTATCTCCATATTTTTTTAAATGTGATATAATTATATCAACAAATGTTTGAATCTCAATGCATTTTTAACTAATAGACTCAACTTTCCCACTTGAAAAATGGGTCTGAACATTGATAAATTAATACAAATATGTAATAAAGTATATAAAAACCCCACTTTCTTTGGTATAATAGAATTACCCAAAAACCACTAATACCAATGAAAAGAGGGATTTTTATGAATTCTATTATAACAGATAATTCAAACGCTGAACATGCTATTTCTTCCAAAATTGATAACTTTTTTGCTAAGTATTCAATTAGCAGGCTTATGAAGAAGTCAAATTTCTATAAAGAAGGCGGTATACAATGCGTTGTGCTACTTAAAGAGATTTTTGGACTTGTTTTCTCAGGTAAAACTTATTCCGTACCTTAAAAATGAATCCTGAGAATCTCTCCTTTAAGAAGAACACAGCATATAGGTTTCTAAACTCTAGCACCTTCAATTGGGCAAGGTTACTGTTGTTACTAGTTACGCTTATAATCGAAGGTATTAACCAGCTAACTTCTGAAGATAGAGTAAGTGTCCTAATAGTGGATGATTCCTTGTATGACCGTAGTCGGAGCAATAAAGTTGAGCTCTTATCACGAGTCTTTGATCATACAACTCGTAAATTCGTTAAAGGCTTTAAAATGCTCACTATTGGATGGTCTGACGGAAATACCTTTCTCCCTGTTGCCTTCTCCCTTATGAGTTCAAGGCATGAGAAGAAAATATTATGTCCTGCTGATAACAGCATAGATAAGAGATCTTCCGGTTATAAAAGAAGGAACGAAGCAACTGTAAAATCTACCGAAACACTGCTCAAACTATTGGATTCCGTTAAAGGTCTACCAGCAAAGTATCTACTTTTTGACAGTTGGTTTGCCTTCCCCAAAATGATTGCTGAAGTTGTAAAACGTAATCTTGATGTAGTTTGTATGTTAAAACTCAGTTCAAAGATTCACTACCTATACCAAAGTGAATGGATGAATATCAAAGAGATCTACAAGAGGATTACACCTGCTGACAAAGGAGATATCATTGGTTCTGTAATTGCAAGCATAAGGGAATCAAAGAAAAGCCAGGAGCTTGTCGAAGTAAAAATAGTCTTTGTAAAGGATCGTCACTCAAAGAACTGGCTTGCGGTATTGTCTACCAACACATCTATTAGTAATGAGGAGATCATTAGGATGGAGAACCCATATTCTAGATGTTATATATGATTACCTTGATTGTGGGAATTTGCATCTAGGGTTTGCCCGTGTTAAGTGTGAAGATTGTAACAAGGAGTATCTATTGCCTTTTTCATGTAAACGG
>JAAYNX010000245.1 GCA_012520615.1 Clostridiaceae bacterium
GCCATCCGTGGCACCGCGGCATTAGGCCGTCCATGGCCGTCACAAAGGAGTGTTGAGTATGAAGGTACGAAAAGCTATAATTCCCGCAGCCGGACTGGGAACCCGATTTCTGCCCGCTACTAAGGCACAGCCGAAGGAAATGCTCCCCATAGTTGATACGCCCACTATTCAATTCATTATTGAAGAGGCAATAGCCTCGGGAATAGAGGATATTCTCATAATTACAGGCAGAGGAAAACGAGCTATTGAAGACCACTTTGACAGATCCCTTGAACTTGAGGAAGAGCTAAGGAAAAAGGGGCAGGAAGGTCTTTTGGAGCAGGTTCGCCAAATTGCCGACTTAGCCAACATACACTACATTCGCCAGAAGGAAGCCAAGGGACTAGGTCACGCAATTAATTGCGCCAGAGCTTTTATAGGAAATGAACCCTTTGCTGTTCTTCTCGGTGATGATATTGTAGATGCAGAGGTGCCTTGCCTGAAGCAGATGATAGACACCTATGACGAGTATGGCACCTCAATTCTGGGAGTACAGCATGTAGCCAATGAGGACGTGTCCAAATACGGTATTGTTGAAGGAAAAAAGATAGATGAGAGAATATTCAAGGTAAAAACTCTGATTGAAAAGCCCGAACCGGAACAGGCTCCGTCTAATCTGGCTATTTTAGGAAGATATATAATAACTCCGACCATATTTACATATCTGGCAAAAGCAAAACCCGGTAAAAATGGAGAAATCCAATTGACAGACTCCCTCTGTGAACTGGCAAAGGTAGAGCCCATGTATGCCTATGACTTTGTGGGAAGGCGTTATGATGTGGGAAACAAACTGGGATTCTTGCAGGCCACAGTGGAATTTGCTCTCAAGAGAGAAGATTTGCGGGATGAATTCCAGACCTATTTAAAGGAACTGATAAAATAAGGGACGACCTTAATATGAAACGTGTCATTGCTATGAATACATCATGTGGAACTTGAATTCATTTATAGTGATGTGGTTAACGCTTGGGAATTCTGAGGCTATAAATGGCCGCAGAATCTATAAAAACCGTACTATTATGTACGGTTTTTATTAAGATCCTTCGCTTGGCTCAGGATGACACTCTTTTTAAATAGCGTCTTATAATCTTAATAACCAAAACCTGCAGCTTAATTAAATCTACAGCTTGGCCAATAATGATATGGCATCGTCCCCTATAAGAAGCTTGCCGTATTCATTTAGATATCCTTCAAAGAAGTCAACGCTGGTCATTTTATCAGCATACTCGCTTAAGATGCTGTCAAATTTATTTTTGTTTAGTATGTTATCTTCAATTGAGGAAAGCACCAGATAATATTTATTATCTAGACTGTAAGCTTTACTCCGGCCCTTGAATAAGGGTTTTATGGAGACCGACAACAAGCAAAGATCATCAAAGTTTTCAACTGAATAAATCAGCATTGTAGAACAAATCGAGACGCTTTTCTTTTTTATTGAGAGATCTTTCTTTTTATAGCGGTTTTTTATAAATTTTTGGATAGATTCAAAGTCATTTTCTTCTTCTATCCTTGTAATAGTAATTACAAAGCCTTGATCAACATCAGAAACCGCTTCAATGCATAGTTGCGATTCCTGAGCCTCAAAACCGAGTTCAATTTCTGCCTGCTCCATGAGGTCCCAGAAAAGCTCTTGAGTTTCTGGCGAATTATAACTAAACGCATCAAGATCGATGTCGCGTTCTTCCAAATCGTCATATGAGACAAAAATTCTTATTCTGTTATCTCCGAATCTTTCTATTTTCATGATGTATCCTTTTCTGCATATACTGTTTAGTATATTAGTATTTTATTAAACCATTCAATGTTACCATTATTATTTCTATTATACTTATAGTATCGTCAAAAGAGAAGTAACAAATTATGATATTATAAACATATAATCGATGTAGATTTTAACAATAAATAAATTCGATTCAAACTTATTACATTTTATTGTTCCATAGAACCGTTCCTCTGTGTATAATCAAAGGAGGATGTTTTTTAATTATTACCAATTATTTATACACAATTAGGAAATATCAAACAAAAAAATTTTGAGGAACGGTATGCTTAGAATAATATTAGCTTCTTCCTCGCCCCGCCGGATAAAGCTTTTAAACCAACTAAGGATTGAGTTTGACGTAATGCCGGCCAATGTAGAAGAAGATATTGAAGGCTATTTAGGGGCTGGGCAATATGCCATGGAAATGTCCAGACGAAAAGCAATGGCTGTTGCAAAAAAAGTAAAGCGTCAATACGATGAAGACACATATGTCTTAGGCGCAGATACAGTTGTGACGATTGACGGGTTCATTCTTGGGAAACCTGAGGATGAGAATAGTGCCTTCGGAATGCTGAAGCTTCTGGAGAACCGTTGGCATGATGTTATCACCGGATTGACTTTGATTAATACCGAAACCTTAAATTGTATTTCGGAAATTGAATTGACTAGGGTAAAAATTTCTACTTTTTCTAAAGGCTTTTTGGAAAGATACCTTGCAACCGGCGAGCCTTATGATAAAGCAGGTAGTTATGGTATTCAAGGACTTGGCAGTCTTATGGTAGAATGTATAGAAGGATGCTTCTTTAACGTAATGGGATTACCATTATATAAACTGTCAAAAATGCTAGAAAGAGAAGGTTACGAAGTTTTATCCTGGATTTGAGGATTGAACTAAGGAGAAGAAAGACATAATACTAAACGAAGAAGACCATTGAAAAGGAGAGAAAAAGCATGAGCTTATTTACGAAGGAAATAGGAATTGACCTTGGAACAGCGAATATTTTAGTTTATCTAAAAGGGAAGGGGATAATTTTAAGGGAACCATCAGTGGTGGCCGTTAATAATCATACAGGACAAGTTCTTGCAGTCGGGCTTGATGCAAAGCAGATGATAGGAAGAACCCCCGGCAACATTACTGCCATTCGTCCTTTAAAGGATGGGGTTATAGCTGACTTTGAAACTACCCAGGGCATGCTAAAATATTTTATGAGAAAAGCGGTTGGAAACAGCCCGCTAGCCAAGCCCAGAGTTGTAATATGCGTTCCTTCCGGTGTAACCGAAGTTGAAAAAAGGGCTGTGGTGGATTCGGCTATGTCAGCAGGCGCCAAGGAAGCCTTTCTGATTGAAGAACCTATGGCCTCGGCTATAGGCGCAGGTCTGCCTGTTGCAGAGCCTTCTGGCAGCATGGTGGTGGATATCGGCGGAGGTACCAGCGAGGTTGCGGTTATTTCTCTTGGCGGAGTAGTTGTGAGCCGCTCGTTAAGGGTTGCCGGTGACGAATTTGACGATGCTATTATTCATTATATTAAAAAAGAATATAATCTTATGATAGGTGAGAGATCAGCAGAGAGTATCAAGGTCAAGATAGGCTCGGCTTATCCTCTTGATAAAGAAGAAACATATAATGTTAGCGGGCGTGATTTAGTAACAGGGCTTCCTAAAGAGCTGGAAATCTCCAGCGTAGAAATACGTGAATCCTTAAAAGAACCTATAAATTCCGTTGTAGAGTCCATAAAATATACACTTGAAAAGACCCCTCCGGAACTGGCCTCTGATATTATGGAAAGAGGTATTATGCTTACCGGAGGCGGGGCGCTCTTAAAAGGTTTCGATAAGCTTATTTTCGAGGAAACCGGAATCCCCGTGTATATTGCCGAAGAACCCCTAGACTGTGTGGTTTTAGGCACAGGAAAAGTTTTAGAGGAGCTGGATACACTTAGCAGTGTCCTGTTATCCTCGAGGAGGAAATAGAAATAGTAAAGGTGCATAGGGGGGAAACCCTTTGAGGAGGATTTTTTCCAATAAGATATTTA
>JAAYNX010000237.1 GCA_012520615.1 Clostridiaceae bacterium
TCTTAATAACAATATCAACCCCTATAACTTGCCTGGCAGATTATTACAGCACTACGGGCAATCCCATACCTGATTTTACAAAGGATTATGTGGCAACAAACCCAGTCCCTGGGGCGGCTGGCGGTTCTCCGTATGGGATGAGGCAAGGCAAATGGCATAAAGGTATAGACATAGGAACAGGCGGGACTGTCGGAGAGCCAAGCTTGCCGGTATATCCTATGACTCCGGGTACTGTTGTTACTGTAAGGTATAAGGAACCCCAATTCTGCGGTTATCGTGTAGTGTTGGGAATAAGTTCACCGTGGTATGACGGATATGAAGCTACGGGCAGGGGGAATTATGTAATAGTAGAACATGGTAGTTCTAATGGTTATAAGGTAACCAGTCTTTATGCACATTTGTGGGATGTAAATGTAAAGGAAGGCGATTATGTAACACACAGTACTATGTTGGGGCATTCCGGCTCAACTGGAAATTCTACATGTAACCATTTACACTTTGAAATAAGGGCAAATAATAATCAGCTCAACCCTGCTTTGATTGTATCCTTTCCTCCGCCTTCAAATGAGAGTTATTGGGCCACAGACTTCGGCGTATTCTCGGGGTTAAACACATTGCAACCAGAAGTAGAAGGGTTATCATTCCATGGCGATTTGGTAAATAAAGTGTTTGACATTTCATTAAGTGACGGGACAGATTTCTTCAACCCGGAATGGAACATAAAGAGGAAAGATTATAACAAGAAAATATTCCAAACTCCCGACGTGGCGCCCCAAATATCTTTGTTTGATAGGTTCGGCCCAGATATACAATTTATACCATATTTCGGAGAAAAGAAATTCGAATTAAGCTTGCTTGATACATTTTACGAGAATATAAAAGATAACAATGGCGAATTTAAATTTGCCATAAATGACTTATGGAAGAACAGATCAGGGGTATTGTTAAACGAAGTTTACGATGGCAGACCCGAGATAGTTTCAGAGTCAGAAAGAGAAAGCGGATATGAAGACCCTCGAAGAGACCATTACACAGGTCTGAGCATAACGGGCGCTAATGCCGCCATTGGCAATTTTTACTTAAAAGTTGGCATTTTATTTACTAAATTAGTATCTTTTTTGGGGAGCAATAGAATATTCGAACTAATGAATAGTGTATGGGAGACGGTAGTAAACAACGGAATATGGGAAGAGCTTTCGAAAAATATACTCTTACTCGTTCCAATTATTATGATACCATTTATAATATATTTGACAAAATTAATAATTCAGTATAATTCAGGCAAGAAAACTTCGAGAGCTGTATGGCCTAATATAGTGAACTATTTTGCAACATTGTTCTTAGTAGCCTTCTTATTGGGTGCGCCAAATGCCTTTGGCGACCTTTTCAAAACACTTCTAACCCAGATAGATGATTTGTTTGCGTACGCATTAAACCAAAACGCCAATGAGGTATCGAAATCTTCTGATTTAGATAATGTATATGAAGCCACACTTTGGAGCAAGAGTGTGTTTGACCCCTGGTGCAAGGGTATGTTTGATAAAAGGGGGTATGATGAATTATATACAATGTACGACCAAAATCCCGATCATAAAAAATTAATACAATCCAACGAGAATATAACGGAGCAATGGCCAGAGGGCGAATATCGCAGAAACTCCAAATATGTAACGGGAGACATTCAAATCCCTATTGGCGGAGGGGAAATAGTGAGGAATTGGGGCGCCCTAGCTTGGTCTACGCAATCTATATATCACATAGACGCAGTCCCTAATCAGTTTACCTATATGCAAACAGGCGAATCTTGGCCATTGTCTCAACTGACGCCAAAAAACCCTTCTATATATGTGGATAACTTTAGATGGCTGGATGCTAAATTAAATATAAGCCCGGAATTCGCCTCGGATTCTACATACAATAATAATTATCCTGTAGGAGATGGAGACACCGACGCACATAAATATAGCGATGATTTCATTATATATGGTTTTGAGGCATTATTTATGAGCTTTCTGCTTGCCCCACTGCTTTATCCTATAATGAAGCGGTTAATCTCTTTAATGCTTATAATATTAATTAGTGGCAGACTTATGTTAAGGTCTATTATTTGCTTATTTAAGCCAGGGGACAATGAATATCATTTGCTAGCGAATATTAAGAAAATACTAAAACCCCTATATCATTATTTTTGGTGGTCGTTAGTTTCCTTTATATTTGCTATATTATATTTGACATTAACGGGAAAATTTTTAA
>JAAYNX010000171.1 GCA_012520615.1 Clostridiaceae bacterium
AGCTAAGCATACCTGATTTTGGACCGGAGGGAATTATGTATACAATAATGATTGTAGATGATGAGGGCGAAGTCAGAGAGGGAATTAAAAATAATATTAATTGGGCTGAGTACAATTTTGAGCTTGTGGGGGATTGCGAGAACGGGTTTGACGCAATGGAAATGGTTGATAAACTCCAGCCTGATATTGTCCTTACCGATATTTGCATGCCTTTTGTAGACGGGCTTGAGTTGACGAAGTATATTACGGACAAATACCCCCAGACCAGGGTTATCATTTTGACAGGATATGATGAATTTGAATATGCACAGAATGCCGTTAAATATAAAGCCTACGATTACATCTTAAAGCCAATAACGGCCAACGAACTCAGGAAAATTTTAACCAAACTATCTCAGGAGCTAGACGCGGAAAAAGAAAAGCTTGAAGATTTTAACAGGCTCAAGCTCTTGCTTAATGAAAGCTTGCCCATCTTAAAAGAACGATTTCTAAACAGAATTCTCTCAGGGAATCAAACCGATAACAAAATCCATGAAAAATTCGAACAATTTAATATTAAGTTAGTCGGCAACGCATTTATTGCCATAGAAATAGACTTAGACGATAACAGCAGCTTTGATGACACACAACCCGAAGTTGAAGATGAACTACTTCATTTTGCTGTATATAACATTTGTGAAACCATCATATCCGATTCAGGCAATGGGATTGCATTCCAAAACAGTAATGAGAAAACTGTTGTAATTCTTGCCGGGGAAGATACCCTTTCGTTGCACGATAGGGCAGTTAAAACAGCCGAGGAAATAAAACAGACAGTTGAAAAACATTTGAAAGTTACTGTTACTGTAGGAATAGGAATGTGTTGCTCAAGTATTGTGGATATTCACCATTCATATAAATATGCCGAATCGGCTGTAGATTATCGATTCTTGCTGGGCAAAAACAGAGTTATTAGTATAAATGATATAGAGGGTAAGAAGAGCGAAAAGCCTGCTTTCAACAAGGAATGGAGAAGAAAATTAGTAGTAGCCATAAAAACAGGGACAATCTCCGAGATTGATTCAATCACTACAAAACTGGTTGAAAATCTCAAGGAGTCATATGAATCCATAGAAAAAAGCTATTACCAGATACAAAATATTGTGATACATATAATCGGTGCCTTGAATGAACTGGGTTTTTCCGAACTAGAGGTCTTCGGTAAGGAAGGCGGATTGCTTACCGAGGTCTACACAATAAAGACACTTGAAGAAATAGAAGACTGGTTAAAAAACCTCTGTAAGAAGGCATCGGGCTATTTAACCGGAAAGAGGGATGATAACAGCCTGATACAGGCAAAAAAAGCCGAGGAGTATATACGGAGCAATTACCGCGACCCGAATATTTCTCTTAATTCTATATGTAAACATCTTCTGATGAGTACCAGTTATTTTAGTTCAGTGTTTAAAAATCATACGGGGCAAACCTTCATTGAATATTTGACAAGAGTCAGAATTGAAAAGGCTATGGAGTTATTGAAGATTTCTGATATGAAGGTATATGAAATCTCAGAAGAGATTGGTTATAACGATCCCCACTACTTCAGCCTGATATTCAAGAAAATATCAGGAAATACTCCTTCCGAGTTTAGAGAAAGGTATGAAGAAAACGGGCATGTATCCTAAAAAGCAAGGTTTATTCAAATTATTCAGATTTAAAAGCATTCAATCAAGCATTGCTGTAGCTTTTTCTTTGTTGATTGTAATTAATATTTTTGTTATGTCTATTTTATCCTATAACATCGTTGAAGACACCGTGGGAAGAAATTCAAGGGATTATTCCTATCAGTTGATTGAGCAAGTAAATACAAATATTGAATCCTACATAACCTATATGGAGAATATATCCCAAATGGTTCTTGAAAACTATGACGTAAGAGAGTACCTAGGTTATTACGACACCTCAACAAACATCTCGGATGAAACCTTGGAGCAGCGGATATCCGGATATTTCAGATCAATAATTAATGCCAGAAGCGACATTTCATCAATTATGGTTTTTGGTGCTAATGGTAAGTTCATTTCAAACAGAAGGTATATTAGGCTGAACAAAAGCAATAACCCAGAGGATCAGGATTGGTACAAAAAAGCTATTGAAGCAGGAGGAAAACCTGTTATTTCATCTTCCCATGTACAAAACGTTATAGAAAATGAGTATAGATGGGTTGTTACTTTGAGCAGAGAACTCTCGATAAATAACGGGGAAAACAGTCTAGGAGTATTTTTAGTAGACTTAAATTACAGTGTCATAAATAATATGTGTAATAAAATAGAGCTTGGAGAAAAGGGATATATTTTTATAATTGACCGAAACGGCAATATTGTCTATCATCCACAGCAGCAGCTTATTTACAGCAACACTAAAACAGAAATGATTGACCAGGTTCTAAAATCTACTGACAGCAATTTCATAGCAGGTGAAGGCAAAGAAAGAAAAATGTATACCATTAAGGAATCTGCAAATACAGGCTGGAAAATAATCGGAGTCAATTATGTGGACGAGCTGGTGTCCAATAAAAAAGATATACAAAGGTCTTTCTTAATGGGCGGGCTAGGGTTTTTTGTGATTACCATACTTCTTTCGGTATTTATATCCTCAAGAATATCCCGGCCTGTGAAGACCCTTGAGGCATCAATGAAAAAGGTGGAAAAGGGCAACTTCGATATCAAAGTAAACATTGAGAATTCTAATGAAATCGGTGAGCTGAGTAAAACCTTTAATATAATGATTGAAAAGATAAAAGAACTGATGCTTCAGAATAACAAGGAGCAGGAACTAAAGCGTAAAAATGAATTGAAAGCATTACAAGCCCAAATAAATCCTCATTTCCTTTATAATACATTGGACTCTATTGTCTGGATGGCTGAGAGTAAAAAATCAGAGGAAGTTGTTTTAATGACATCGGCTCTTGCGAAACTTTTCAGAACGAGCATAAGCAAGGGAGAAGAGGTTATTAGCATAAATAATGAGATAGAGCACATTAAAAACTATCTTATAATACAAAAGATAAGGTATAAGAACAAACTGGATTTTGAGATAGATGTGGATGATGAAATTTTACATAACAAGGTTCTCAAAATTATACTTCAGCCTTTAGTGGAAAATTCAATTTATCATGGTATAAAAAATAAGGATGGCATTGGGATAATTACAATAAAGGGCAGAAGGATTCAAGATAAAATTCTACTTCAAGTTATAGATAACGGTACGGGTATGACCCCAGCCGAGATTGATAAAGTTTTTAACAAGAAGGGGCGCCAGAGCGGAAGCGGAATAGGTGTTTATAATGTTAATCAAAGAATTAAACTGTATTATGGGGATGAATACGGCTTAGGCTATGAAAGCGAAATTGACAAAGGCACAATAGTAAGTGTATGGCTTCCGGTAATAGATTAGTATGGCAACAAACAGATGGAGAAAGATATATGAAAAGGTTTAAGAACCCTAAATTTAGAATATGGATGGAAATAGCGGTGGTTGTCTTGCTGATAGCAGGATTACTGGCATATAAGGTATTGCCAAATAAAACCGTCGATTATAATACCCGAATCATTATTGTGTTCAAATCTCTATCAATAAGCGAGACCATGGGATTTTGGGATACGGTAAGGGCAGGTATTAATGTAGCGACAAAAGAATTTGGAGTTATTACCGAAATTGTGGGAGCCGAATTTGAACGGGATATTGATGGACAAATAAATATTGTAGAAGAGGCTATAAAGAAAAAGCCAGCAGCTATAATTCTTGCGGCAACGGATTATAATAAATTGGTGCCGGTAAGCGAAAAGGTAAAACAAGCCGGTATTAAATTAATAACCATTGATTCGGGTTTAAGTAGCGATATTTCAGAGTGTTTTATCGCCACAGATAACATACAGGCAGGTATTAAAGCCGGAACAGAGCTTGCAAAACTGGTGGACTTAGGGTCTGAAGTAGCTATTATGAGCCATTTAAGAGGCACTGCCACGGCAATAGACAGGGAAAAAGGCGTTAGACAAGGACTTAATCAATCAGGAATTATTAATATAGGGGATACACTTTTTTGTGATAATAGTCAGGAACGTTCCTATGAGATAATTAAGCAGCTTTTGAAAGATAAACCTCATATAAGCGGAATAGCGTGCTTAAATGAAACATCATCTCTCGGTGCGGCAAAAGCAATTGACGAACTTGGTTTAAGCGGTGTGGTAAAGCTTGTAGGGTTTGACGGCACCGGTTCAATAGAAGAGGTCAAGTATATTGAACGAGGTGTAATGCAGGCAACAGTGCTGCAAAACCCTTTCAATATGGGGTACAGGGGAGTAGAAATGGCGGTAAAGGCAATTCAAGGAGAAAAAATTGATAAAATAATTGATACCGGTTCCACTGTTATTAACCGGGAAAACATGTATAATACCGAAAATGAACAACTGTTATTTCCTTTCATTAATTGATAACTCCCCTTACTCTAGAGTAATTTTTGAGTAAGGGGCATATTTTTTTTATTTCGCAACGTTTTATGGTTTTCAATCGTATTACTTATGAAAGGGGGAAGGCAATTGAAAGGTTCTTTATTGCGTACGAATGAAGAGCTTACCCAAATCTATGACCGCCATGTAAAGACAGTGTATCGTGTTTGCTTTATGTATATGAAAAACCAGGCTGATACCGAAGATATGGTGCAAAACACTTTTCTTAGGCTTATGCGGGATAAAACAATTTTTGAAAACGAGGAACACGAGAAGGCATGGTTGATTAGAACTGCCACTAACTTGTGCAAGGATTATTTCAAGCACTGGTGGTCAAAAACGGTGGGCATGGATTATGCAGCGGATGCCGCTGTTGAACAGACATTTAATACAGATAGTAATTTAGAGAAGGTTTTTGCTCTTCCCCCAAAATATAA
Source organism: Clostridiaceae bacterium (assembly GCA_012520615.1). Classification (GTDB taxonomy): domain Bacteria; phylum Bacillota; class Clostridia; order DSM-8532; family DSM-8532; genus DTU059. The sequence goes on from JAAYNX010000171.1 coordinate 4,925, forward strand.
AACACCTATATATCTTTATTACTATGAGGGGTACTCCACAGTGGAAATAGCACGGATATTAAAGAAAAATCCATCTACCGTAAGGAGTTGGCTGCATAAAGGCAGAAATCTATTAAGAATAGAAATGGAAGGTGATTTGGAGTGAAAAAGGAAGATCTAAAGGGTTCTTTAAACAAAATAGAGCCGGATAAAGCTGCTGAGAGGCGAATGCTTAATAATATCTTGAGTCACTCCGGAAAGGAGCAAAAAATGACGTTCAATTTTAGAAAAGCAGTACCAGCACTGGGCCTAGCTATTGTAATTGCAGGCAGCATACTGGCTTATGATATGATGGCAGGAAAAAACAACATACCGGCACCGGAGTATGCAAATGACGGTATTATAGACGCAAGGGAGGATATGGTTGCGCCCTTGCTTAATCAGTTTCAAATTGACGGCAGACATTATATATTTTTATCCGATGATTTAAGAGCTGAATACGGCTTTTCTCAACAGATAGATGAAAGTGATATTGGAGACAAAATAACAACTATCACGACCAGTGTAGACCCAAGTTTGATCGGAAGTGAGGTATACGGATACAAACCCGCCGGAGGGGAAGCTGTTGTTGCTGTAAAAAAGGATAATGAATTTCAACTATTCAGATTTTTTACTTTTGAAAGTTACAACAATAATCAGGATGAGGATGCGGTTGAGTATCTCAAACTGTATGGCATAAATAATTCTGAAGATATCGCAAAAATTCAGTTCATTGTCCACTCAGAGCAAAGTAAGATTGAAGGCAAAATAGATGTTAGAGGGGAATTGATTAGACGTGATGAAATTGCACAATTCTACGGCCATTATTCGGTTCTAAAGAATTCCAGCGATAAATATTTTGACAGGTTGTTTAATTTTAAGTCTGGTAGCAGTACAAGTACAGATGTTGAGATAGATGTTCCCAATCAGCAAGACCTTGTACCGCCCGACGCAGTAGGGCAGGACATAATTCAGCCTAGCAATCCGGGTTCGATTGCTCCGGCGCCTGACCATATTGGAGTTGCCGAGGATATGCCTTTGAAAAAGGATGATGGCGAGCCAAGTGTTATTGACCCCACTAGGCCTGTGTCGAAGGATAGTGGTTCGCAGGGTATGATGGACATGGGCAACACGGATTCAAATGTGGGATCTACTGTGCCCAGTCAAGGCTCGGCGGGAAATGCGCTGGCAAATCCGGTCACAATAAGGATATATAACAATAGCGGTGTATACTTAGAAACCGTGTATTATAGAAACATCGGCTTTATCTCAAGGTATGAGGTAAACGAAGAATTTGCCGATTTTATGGAGGAGTACATCAAATAACTATATTTACAAAGCTCGAATAAAGATTTATGAGCTTTAAATAACCTATGTATATTAAAAAGGGCTATCTTAAAATGACATATCCATCATTTTAGGGTAGCCCTATTTCGTAGTTAAATTTATATTGAATTGTGAAAAGTGAATAAATTATTAACCATCAAAAGGAAAATATTCTATTAAAAATTACCTATCGAGAAGTTAACATAGAAAATGTAATCACATTCTTAAATGGTCGCAAAAACGTCTGACATAATTAACAATCTTAAAACTTTCGCTAAAGATACTTGCATAATTACTTTAAAACATGAGGTGCATCAAATGAGTGAAGTTCTGGTTTCGATGAAAGATATCGAAAAGACCTTTCCGGGAGTTCATGCTTTAAGCCAATGTAAGTTTGAGCTTAATGCCGGTGAAGTTCATGGGCTTATCGGAGAAAACGGAGCGGGCAAATCAACACTTATGAAAATACTCACAGGTGTTTATTCAAAGGATTCCGGACATATTTATTACAAGGGTGAAGAAGTAGATATTACTACACCTAAGATGGCTCAGAATATGGGCATTAGCATAATCCATCAGGAATTAAATCTAATGCCGCATCTAACCGTAGCCCAGAATATTTTTATTGGCAGAGAACCTCGAATAAAAAATATAAATTTTTTACTTAACGAGAAAGAAATTAATGAGAAAGCTCGACAGGAGCTGGAAAAGCTAAACTTGAAAATAGACCCTAAAACCAAGGCATCAAATCTCACGGTGGCAAAGCAGCAAATGGTTGAAATAACAAAGGCTTTATCCTACAATTCTGAAGTTCTAATAATGGATGAGCCCACTGCCGCCCTTACCGAATCCGAAATAGAAGAGCTATTCAGAATTATACACAATCTTAGGAATAAAGGCGTAGGCATAGTTTACATATCACACCGGATGGATGAATTAAAGAAAATCTGTGACAGAGTAACAGTTATGCGTGACGGTTGCTATGTGGATACTGTTTTAATGAAGGATGTTACCATTGATCAGATTATCAGCATGATGGTAGGGCGTACGATTTATGAGTCGAAACCGGAAATTAACAAAAATGATAGTGCTGAAGTTGTATTAGAAGTAAAAAATCTTAACAGAGGAAAAGTATTAAAGAATATAAATTTCAATTTGAAAAAAGGTGAAATATTAGGTTTTGCAGGCTTAATGGGAGCAGGCCGCACCGAAACGGCACGTGCCATATTCGGAGCTGACAAAACCGATTCATGCGAAATATTCATTAACGGTCAGCAGATAAATATTAAAAGTCCTGAAGATGCTGTCAAAAACGGTATAGGTTATCTATCCGAAGATCGCAAACGTTATGGCATAGCAATTGGTTTGGATATTGAAACTAATGTAGTAATGGCCAGTTTTAAAAAGTTTTTATCCTTTTTAGGATGGGTTAAAACCAAGAAAACGCAAGCAGCGGCAGAGGGCTGTGTAGAAAGTCTGAAAATCAAGACTCCCGGAATCAAGCAAAAGCTAAAGAATCTTTCGGGAGGAAATCAGCAAAAAGTTGTTATAAGCAAATGGCTCACCAGAAACTGTAACATTTTAATTTTTGATGAGCCTACAAGAGGAATCGATGTTGGTGCCAAGAGCGAAATTTATAAGTTGCTAAATGATTTGGCGCGTCAAGGAAAGTCAATTATCATGATTTCTTCTGAACTGCCTGAAATTTTAAGAATGAGTCACCGTGTTATCGTCATGTGCGAAGGATGCATTACCGGCGAGCTTGATATAAATGAGGCAAACCAAGAAAACATCATGAAACTTGCAACCAGAAGAGGAGCTTAGGAAACATATTGTCTTAATAATTCATTTGTGGAGGGATACATAATATGTCTACAAAAACTAAACCGGGAAAAGTCATATTCAATAATGACGCAGCACAGAAGCTTATGGCCTTTGCGGCACTCATTGCGCTATTTATTATATTTTCTTTAGCGTCACCTAACTTTTTCAAATTTGATAATATAGTTTCCATTGTACTTGCAACTTGTGTAAATGGTGTTCTGGCACTTGGAATAACAATTGTATTGTTAACCGGAGGAATAGACCTGTCAATCGGAACATCACTGACTTTTTCGGCGGTAATAGCCGGAGTTTGTATCGTTAATCTGCATCTTCCTGTATTTGTAGGCATTCTTATAGGCGTAGGAACCGGGGCCCTTTGCGGCTGTATCAACGGCATAATCATATCAAAGATGAAACTTCCTGCCTTTATCGCAACTCTTGGAATGCAGATGGTATTAAAGGGGCTATCCCTTGTAATTTCCGGCACCAAGCCAATTTACTTTAACGATGTAAAAGTATTTCGCGAAATAGCTATGGGCTCGATACTGGGCAAAATTATTCCGGGCTTCGAAATTCCAAACTCAGTTTTAATATTTGCAGCAGTTTCTATTATTGCCGGATTGATAATTACAAAGACAATAGTGGGCAGGTATGGTTGCGCAATAGGCAGTAATGAAGAAGCTACAAGACTATCGGGCGTAAATGTGGATGCATGGAAAATAGCCATATATTCTATTTGCGGAGTTTTTTCCGGCTTGGCAGGAATTCTGATGGCTTCCAGACTCAATTCAGCACAACCGGCGCTAGGAGCGGGGTATGAAACAGAAGCCATTGCGGCAGCCGTTATTGGCGGAACATCAATGAGCGGCGGTGAAGGCACGATAATGGGGACAATTATAGGAGCATTCATTATCAGTGTGTTGACAAACGGCTTGCGTATCCTTTCAGTACCGCAGGAATGGCAGACGGTGGTTACAGGTGTTATTGTCATCGCGGCTGTATATATGGATATTTTACGCCGGAGGAAAAAGTAAAACAGAGTATTATCCCTAAGATTGGGGTATACGATATAAAAATTTTCAGGAGGGAACTTTTATGAAGATGAGAAAAACTGTTACTGTTCTTTTAAGTCTGCTGCTTGTTTTATCCTTGTTTGCAGGATGCGGATCAAAACCGGCAGAATCAACACAATCAGCCTCCCCGGATCCGTCCCAGGGTGCTGAGAGTTCACAATCGGCCGAACCTCAGGAAACTGCAAAGAAACTTTACATACCAGTACTCTCAAAGGGTTTCCAGCATCAATTCTGGCAGGCAGTTAAGATGGGTGCTGAAAAGGCTGCTAAAGATTATAACGTAGAAATTACCTTTGAAGGACCAGAATATGAGACTCAAGTTGACAAACAGATAGAAATGTTCGAAGCCGCTCTGGCGAAAAATCCCGATGCTATTTGTCTGGCTGCTCTTGACAGTAAAGCTTGTATTCCTCTTTTGGAAAGAGCACAGGCTGCCGGTATTCCTGTAATAGGTTTTGACTCCGGTGTTGACAGTGATATTCCTCTTGCTACCGCTTCAACAGACAACATTCTAGCTGCTGGATATGCTGCTGACAAAATGGCAGAGCTAATTGGCGGCGAGGGTGAAGTTGCGGTTGTAGTACACGACCAGACAAGCGGAACCGGTATAGGGCGCCGTGACGGTTTTGTAAACCGCATTAAAGAAAAGTATCCCAATATTAAAATCGTTGATATTCAGTATGGCGGCGGCGATCACCTAAAATCCACCGACCTTACAAAAACTATTATACAGGCTTACCCCAATATTAAGGGTATATTCGGCGCAAATGAAGGGTCTGCAATAGGCGTTCTCAATGCTGTAACAGAGCTTAACAGAGATGATATTGTTGTAATCGGTTATGATGCCGGTAAACAGCAAAAAGATGCTGTAAGAAGCGGACAAATGGCAGGCGCTATCACTCAGGATCCAATAGGAATAGGCTACAAAGCTGTTGAAGCTGCTGTAAAAGCTGCTAATGGTGAAACAATAGAGAAAAATATTGACACCGGATTTAAATATTACGACAAGACCAATATGGATCAGGAAGATATAGCACCGTTACTTTACGATTAAAGCTATATATCAACCCATCAACTAAAAATACACACCAAATGCCTGTAATGTGATACAGGCATTTGGTGTTATAAAAATATCGTGGGTTATTAATTGCTTAGTTAAATAGGGGGCTTGGCGATGAAAACAAAATTAAAGAAAGATAAAAGGGGTTTGGTTAAAAAGAATAAAAAAAATAGTGGAATAATAGTAGATGTTTTTAACAAACCAAACCTGTTAAGAAACTCGAAAATTAAGACCAGACTTATTATTTCCTTTGTACTGCTTTGCTTTATACCTTTGGCTATAGTTAGTCTTATCAGTTACAATAATTCAAGCAAAGCCATCGAGTCTAAAATAAAGACATACTCTGTTGAGGTGGTAAAAGGGATAGGAATGAATATAGAAACCGAGATTAAGCAAATAGAAGATATGTGTATTGATATTTATTCTAATTTGTCCTTACGGGAATACCTTGAATCTTTCAAAAGTTTAAGTGTAACAGAACAATCAAAAACCACCTATTTAATTAATAATATAATAAAACCCAAGTTAGCTCAAAAGCCTTATATCTCCGCAGGCAATATTCTGCTTGATGATGAAACAATTTTTGGTTTTGGTGAGATATCCCTTGATAAAGCCCTCCTGAAAACGCAAATTGAAATTACAGATCAGGATAGTTCAAAGTTTTATTTGAGCAACGGAATTAACTTAAATGATGAACCTGTGATATTTATAAGCAAACAAATGAAATCAAATACAAGTCAAAAAATCGGTACTCTTGTTATTACAATTAGGGAAGACCACTTTTCAAAGATATATAGTGAGGTTAACGTAGGCGACAATGCAGAAGTATATATTCTTGATTCAAACGGGCTAGTTGTATCTAGCAGGAATCCAAACGGCATACCCATAAATAAAGAACTTGTGGATAAATCTATGATAAAAGAGATTGCCGCAAATGACAGTGCCGAGATTTATTCCTTCCACCATTCATCGGAAGGAAATGATTATCTGGTTGCCTTTTCAAAAATAAAGGAAGCAGATTGGTTTGTTGCTTGTACCATACCATATTCATACCTCACTTCCGAATCGGTAAATTTAAGAAACAATATAATTTATGTTGGTGTGGTATGTCTGATTTTTGCAATAGCAGTTTCCTTAATAATAGCTTCCAGTATATCTAAACCTTTAAATGCTATAAAGTCGAAAATGAGTGAGGCGAAGGATGGCAAGCTAGATGTGCGATATAAGGATAATAGTAAGGATGAAATATCACAAATAGGAAACAGCTTCAACGAAATGATTTCGAATATAAGATTTCTTGTTAAGCAGGTAGATGATTCTACTACAAAAGTTAGTGCGGAGGCAGAAAAACTAACTGGCACGTCTTCAATGACATATAAACTCGCAGAACAAGTAACTAAGGCAGTGGAAGATATTACGAAAGGGACTTTGGACCAGGCCGAAGAAGCGGTGCAATGCGTTGCTTACATGAACAATCTGTCTGAGGGAATAAATTCGGTAGAATCAGAAATAAACATCGTGGCAAATACCATAAACGATGCCAAAAGCCTTAGCGAAGAATCCTTGGAAATAGTCAACGATCTTTATAGTAAATCCACAGTGACAAAACAGGTGTCTTATGAAGTTGTGGAGGGTATAAAGAGCCTAAGTAGCGATTTGATACTAATCAAAGATATTCTGAAACTCATTACGGGAATTTCAGAGCAAACCAACCTACTATCATTAAACGCTTCCATAGAAGCCGCCAGAGCAGGTGAGGCAGGCAGGGGCTTTACAGTAGTAGCAGAAGAAGTTAAGAAGCTGGCCGACCAATCAAAAGAGGCGTCTTCAAATATCGACGATATCATCCAAAACATTCAAAAAAGAGCTGAAGCTACCGTTATTGTTGCCAATAATGCCAGTAACATAGTGGAAGATCAAATGAGGTCGGTTGGCCAAACTGATGAAGCCTTCAAAACTATTTTTCAGAAAATGAATCACTTGTATAAAAACTTCGATATGGTATCAAATTCAACTAAGAACATTTTGAAAATCAAGAATGAAACCACAAATGCCATCGAAAAAATCTCTACAGGCTTGGAGGCGACAGCCGCTTCCATTGAGGAAGTTTCGGCAAGTGCCGAGGAACAAATGGCCAGTTCGGAATTATTATCGGTATTGGCAAAGGACTTAAGCAATATGTCTGAGACTCTTATTACTGCGGTATCAGCATTTAAAATTAATAATTGATAATTTTAAGGAGGAGTACAAATGGATATTACAAATCATGTAAAAGGGCTACAACATATAGGCATACCGACCACTGACATAGAAAAAACAAAACAATGGTACAAAAGAATCGGCTTTGAAATAGTAAATGAGACAAAAATTATGGATGAGAAAGGTGAAGTTTCAGTTGCATTTTTAAAGCTGGGAAATGTTGTGCTTGAAATATATCAGTCTCAAGGAGCCAGACTGGAGGAGCTGAAACAAAGAGAAACAGGCGCTGTTGACCATATAGCCCTAGATGTTGATGATATAGATAAAGTTTATGAAAAAATTGCTGCTGACGGCATTATGGCCATAGAGGGAAGCCCAAAATTTCTGCCTTTTTGGATGGACGGAGTAAGATTCTTTACAATATATGGCCCCAATAACGAAAAGATTGAATTCAATCAGATGCTGTAAGCAACAAAATTTAATATTAATAACGTAATAGCAGCACAGTCTGTGAGAAAACTATCGCATGTATAAATTATTCAAATTTAGCGGCTATAGACTGCAACGATTTAGCGCTCCGTGAAAACATCCGGTTTTCAAGTCGCGCTCGCTACACAATCCATGTTTCGCTTTAAATCGTTGCAGCCACGCCGCTTAATAACAATTTGCTTAAATAGAAGAGTTTTCACCCAGTCTGTCGCATTAATAATATTGCAGGAATGTTTGTCGCACCTGTTTATATATGATAAAATATGAGAAAAATCATAGGTAAACTTATTAAGAGGCAATACTGCAATGCATGATATTAAGGTGATGAAATCCTTAAAACCCACTTATAATAAAAGCCTCATACTTTCAAGACTTGGTTATAACAAAAGGCACACTGTGCTTTCTGACCAAGATATGCAAGAAGTAGAGAGGCTTATTTTTAATGCAGAAAATACCTTAAATATTACAGCAGCCTATCGCATTATGGGGATCTCACAGATAGAAGCACCACGAGTCATTCTTGAGGATGGCACCATACTTTCGGGGCATAGGCTTTCTGAACTTTTAAAAAACAGCCCACAAGCTCTGATAATGGGTGCAACAGGCGGTAATAAAATTATGGAGCTGATTGAAAGGCTGCAGATTGAAGGAAAGATGAGTGAGGCTGTTGTAATTGACGCCGCGGCTTCTGAAATTACCGACTCCGCGCTAGGCTTTGTTATGACTATTGTGGAACAATATTTAAGGCCTAAGGGAAGGTTCCTTACTAAAATGCGTTTCAGCCCCGGGTATGGCGACTTTGATATTACGCAGCAGAAGATTTTTTACCGATTATTAGATGGAGAAAGTTTAGGAATTAAAATGAACGAAGCCTGTTTACTTATACCGGAAAAATCTGTTTTTGCAATAGCCGGTATTTGCGGCGAGCATTAGTAAACCCTCATTTTTGACTCTGTTTGTAATGCCGCCAAGAGGCTTGTGGAGGCTATAATGACAAAGAAAGAATTTGCAAAGCTTTTTAATAATAGAATAGTGCTTCTTGATGGAGGCATGGGAACCCTTCTTCAAAAGGCAGGTATGCCAAACGGTGTATGCCCAGAGAAATGGGCTGCTGAAAATAGCGCTCTTTTAAGGGAAACACAGAAAAGATATATAGAAGCCGGTTCGGATATTATTTATTCTTTCACTTTCGGAGCTAATCCTATAAAGCTTTCCGAGTATGGGCTTTCAGATGAAACATATGCCTTGAACAAAACCCTCGCTGAAATTGCCCGGGATGCAGCCGGAGAAGAGGCGCTAGTAGCAGGAGATATATCATCCTGTGGAAGTCTGCTGCACCCCTTTGGAAGTATTATGTTTGAAGATGCAGTGGAGAGCTTTAAAAAGCAGGTTAAAGGCCTTTTAGATGGCGGAGTTGACTTGTTTGTAGTAGAGACTATGATGGATTTACAGGAAGCCCGGGCTGCTCTTATAGCAATAAAAGAACTATGCGATTTGCCCGTTATGGTAACGATGACCTACGAGGGACAGCGTACATTGATGGGCAGCGATCCGTTAAGTGCGTTAGTGACCTTACAATCATTAGGAGCCGATGCGGTTGGTTGCAATTGCTCAAGCGGTCCGGCCGAAATGGTGGACATTATTAAGCAGATGAAGCCCTATGCTAAGGTTCCTCTCATAGCTAAACCAAATGCGGGAAAACCCAGACTGGAAGATGGCGCAACAATATTTGATATGGATGCTGAGAGCTTTGCATCCTATACTGAGGAACTGGTTGCGGCAGGAGTAAACGCAATAGGCGGTTGTTGTGGCACTACTCCGGATTACATTAAAAAAGTCGAAGAAATTGTATTAGACTTAAAGCCTGTAAAGTGTAAACGTATGCAATATAGCCTAGCATGCTCAAACAGGAAAACTGTCGAGATACACACAACATTGCCATTTACGGTTATTGGTGAAAGATTAAACCCCACAGGTAAAAAGCTTCTGAAGGAAGCCTTGCTAAAAGGCGATATGGATGCAGTTTCTGAAATTGCCCGAGCTCAAACCGATGCCGGAGCTGTTCTTTTGGATGTTAATGCAGGAGTTCCGGGAATAGATGAAAAAGAAACATTAAAGGCTATGGTTAACGCAGTATGTGATGCAGTGTCAGCGCCTATTCTGATTGATACATCAAACCCTGAAGCCCTTGAAGCAGCATTAAGAATTTACCCCGGAAGAGCGGTTGTTAATTCAATATCCGGGGAAAGTGAAAAAATCGAGAAAATGCTACCTCTTGCCAAAAAATATGGGGCAATGTTTGTTCTCCTTCCGGTTGACGACAACGGAGTACCTGAAACCGCTAAAGAGCGAATCGATATTATTAAAAGAGTTTATTCCAAAGCCAAGGCCTTGGGATTCGGCAAAGAGGATATTTTGGTGGATGGTCTTGTTATGACTATTGCATCCAATCCTTCAAGCGCTCTTGAAACATTAAAGGTTATTTCGTGGTGTAAAAACATATACAAAATCAATACTACCGTAGGGCTATCAAATGTCTCCTTTGGACTACCTTCAAGAGAGAATATTAATACTGCTTTTTTAGCAATGGCAGTTGCAAACGGCTTAACCACGGCTATCTTAAACCCTAACAATCAACAGATGATGCAAGGAGTCAAAGCTTCGGATGCCCTTGTTGCCCGGGATAAAAACGCAATTTCCTATATTGGATATTATTCCTCCCAAAGCAATGAGCAAGGTAATGCAAACGAAAAGTCAGGAAAAGCACAAGAATCTGGTTTAAAAACCCTTTATGATGCTATAATAAACGGTGATAGGACAACTGCGGAGGAACTGGCGCGCCAGGAGCTGATAAACGGAAAATCACCCAAGGAAATTATAGACGAACAGATGATTCCCGCCATTCAAAAGGTAGGAGAGCGCTATGAACTAAAGCAGTACTTTCTTCCCCAGCTCATAAGAGGAGCAGAAGCTATGAAAAATGCTATGGCAGTAATTGCTCCGGAGCTTGAGAAGGCCAATGATGGAAGCGTAGAAAGTAAAGGCACCATTGTTATCGCAACTGTTAAGGGTGACGTTCATGACATTGGAAAGAATATTCTGGCCATGTTGTTAAAGAACTACGGGTTTACTGTGATTGACTTAGGGAAAGACGTTGAATCAAGCCGTATAATTGAAGCGGCAAAGAAAAACAATGCTGATATTATAGCACTATCAGCCCTTATGACTACAACAATGAACCAAATGCCGCTAGTAATGTCTAATATGAAGAGCGAACAACTAGATTGCGCTATGATGGTAGGCGGAGCGGTTGTAGACCGGAACTTTGCCGAAAGCTTTGGGGCACACTATTCAAAAGACGCATACAAAGCTGTTAAGCTTGCTACCGAATTAATTGAACGAAATGAGAATAGAGTAAAGTAACTTATGAAAAAACGATTTTCTAAAACGGGGGTTAACTTATGGATGGATTTTTAAAACTTGGATTCTTTTCGATGGCTGACAAAATTACCGATGCTCTAAACGGTTCATTTCCTTATATTTTGACCGGTGCAGTTATCGTGGCTATTTGGATTTACTTTTTGTTTTTGGTCCCCAGAAAACAAAAAAGATATGACAGAGCATCCGACTATATCCAAGATGTTCTGAATTTTGGAGTAATGTTAGGCAGCGGCTTAGCTAAAATTTTGTATATGGCCTTTGCCATTGTCCTAGTTGTAATTGGTTTAGTGGCCATGTTTGCAACCAACTTTTTCGTTGGCCTTCTAGGGACACTCATTCTAGAAATTATTTTAAGAGTATTGTTTGAGATATTCATGGTAGTATTCACTATTCAGGAAAATGTAATAGCTATCAAAGAAAAATTGGATAGGCGTGATGAGGAATACTATTACGATGAAGACTAAAACAGGGTTAACAGTGCATTATACGGCAAATTCCGGTGTAGTAGGCGTATTTGGGGCACATTTTTGACGATTTAGTTGTATTTCGGTACTAGACAAATGATATAGCCTTATGCTAAAATAGATTTCGCTGCATGTGATTATGCATGCGGGTGTAGTTCAATGGCAGAACATCAGCTTCCCAAGCTGATTGCGAGGGTTCGATTCCCTTCACCCGCTCCAGCGAAACAAAATGGCTAACGCCATCCAATAATAATGCCCTCATAGCTCAGTAGGTAGAGCGCATCCATGGTAAGGATGAGGTCATCGGTTCAATTCCGATTGAGGGCTCCACAATAAGGAAAGGGCTCAACAAACGTTGAGCCTTTTCCTTATTGTAAACAATAAACCCCCGGCTATGCCGGGGGAGTTAGATAAGCTTTAGCTTAATGAAAAATACCTCCTATGATAAAATGATGTGGATTTGCCAACCGTATCTAAACACAAAGGAGGTAGTCCAAAATTGGATTGTCAGGGTGCTGCACTTTTCTTGTCATTTTGATGCATTTCTAGTTGACAAAACACACACCGGAGAATGCGCCGCTTGACGCAGCAGGACGAAACTTTTTACGCCGCATAGCTTATATCATACGAAATAAACTATCCGAGTATTATTATTGTTGCCAAAACGATATTGAAGAATTAAGTCAGACAAAAAGTGAAGAAGAATTTAAAGATGCTATGGTAGATAATTATTTTGACCGTACTTTAGCTATGTATAATGAGTTAGGCAAAATAATATTCTCCAGTCGACACTTCCTCTTTTTACCACAAACTCAAAGAGAAAGCATACAGGATACTTTTGATTATGTACTTCTTCAGAAGGCTTATGCAACATCAATTATAAGTGAACAGGGTGGCATCCCGCATGAGGAGACAATTCTAATGATAAAAGATTTGTTAGACCTCTTTGATAACATTACGCAAGAGATCAATAGAATTAATGAGTTGGTTGAGCATACAGAAGATCAGTAATAATGATTAAAGAATAAACTCAAGTTAATTTAAAAACATTTCAGTAATAAGTAAGCGATGACAAAGCTCACCAAATGCCCGCCTAAACTAGGCAGGGTATGCCTTTTTCTTGTGTTATTGCAAAACTGTAAGGGTATAAACTTGGGAACCGCCCAGTATGGAATTCTGGATGTTTTTGGCAAGTTAAGAATCCAGCAGTGCGGAACTTAATTTTCCTAGCGCCCCTATTCTATTATTGGGATTTCATGGTCGAATGGGTTAACCTGTAACTTTGGTCTTGAAAAACAAGTAAATGGCTATGATGTACCAATCTGCCGATTATCGCACTTGTCAGTTTTTCATCATAAAATATGCCATTCCATTTGCTGAATTCCAGATTTGTTGTAATGATTATAGCTTCGAAACTAAAAGGGTATTATTTTTTAGGGGTGCTCGCAATGAAGTTTTCCATTTTATGCAGGGTTTTTTAAGTTTCGGAACGCTCGATTCTCAGTGTACCAAAAGCAAAATGATTATGGGTAGAATTTATGTCAATGCGAGAGTGTCAAATCGAGATCAGTATTTAGATGGATAATTACTTGAATTGGAGAAGTATGTATATGCTTGACTTATTTTTTAAGATTAACAGAGAGGGAAGTCAGTGCTCTCTTATGCTGGACATATCGATGTACTTAGAACTAACCGAGTTTTACTTTTAAGTACAACGGTAAATAAAAGCTAAGAGATAGTGCTAAATAAAAAAATACAAGTACACAAATATTCGCTAGATAATCAAGTTTCTTATGTACATTCTATTTTATATCTTCAACCCATTACAAGTGGTAATTTGTAAAATAATATGCTAAACTTAAAATGTTTACAAAAAAACAAAGCATTTTGGAGGGAAAATGTCTATAAATGGTAGAACGGTACAAGACTATGAAAAAAGATTGTGCATAAGCTATTTAGATGAAGCAGATGCGTTTCAATTAAGAGATATTTTATTGAAGACTATCGTAAGTATAACTGCTAAAAAAAATGAATATATTAATAACTTAGAGAGCAGTTGGAAGCAATTACGAATTACATATAATATTCCGCAAGGCCAATATATCCATTTTAATAAAATTAAAAATCTAACAAATATTAATGCTAAAACCCATGAGCCTTTATACAAGAATATTTTTTTGAACACATCAGATGGAAATGTTGATTATTTCAAAATATACAACTTCTATATGGATATACTCAGCATTATTAAAAGCAACCCATTTACTATACAAGCTACAGGAATTGCCTCATTGAAAAGTATGACATCATTATATGGATTATATAGAACAAACAGTGCAATGTATCAACTTTTTAGAGAGCATTTAGATAGAATGGCTGGATATTTATTAAAATTATCTTCAGATGACTATTTACAAAGAAAAAATGATTTATTAGCAAGAGGATATTCTGCGACTAGTTCAGTTGTTAATAATCTAGATATACTTTATTATTTAACAAAATTGAGATACGACGGAAGTTATGTTTTAACAGAAAGAAATGATTATAGAAATGCTTTTAGCCACAGTATCTCAGACGGTACGAAGCATTTTAACGGCGAAATAATTAAGGAGGTTTTTGATACATTAAGTTTTATATCAAAGGATGAAGTAGGGCTTTGCACAAATTGTTCATCTCCATGCAACTATGAATTAATATCTCATGCCGGAGATGAACTTGTTGATTTTATAACGCTGTATGTGGCAAGGGATATGTGGAAAGACTATTATAAAACTTGTTGCTTAAATATGTATAATGAGAAGTATATTGATGTCGTTACAAGGATAGATAAGTTATCATCGATACAGGTTCAAGGATACCCAGTAATAGTACCAATTGTTGATATAAAAGAAAAAATATTTGGAAATACAGAGTTTCCAAGGTATGGGAGAATAATCGATTTCTAAAGCCAATTACTTCAGTTGAAATATTATAATTGCTAAAACTTAGAGTAAAATTATCGTAGGCAATTTAATAAAAAGATAAGGGAAGAACCCAAAATAGGTCTTCCCATAATCACGATTTTCCTGTAGTTTGAGAATTGAGAGAAACCAAACGAAAGGAGATC
>JAAYNX010000077.1 GCA_012520615.1 Clostridiaceae bacterium
GTCAATTCCTATTTTACCACAGAAAGGACGATTCTTGTATTATTTTGTAGATCAAAATATTGTTTTTCAAGGTTCAGTTCACTTTCTGAAGTGGGAAACTTGAGTTCCTTAACTTTATTGGCAATAGACTTTTTAGCACTGATTTGCTTATTACCAACTCCCGCATAACCAACAAAACCATTATATCAAAAGGCTTAAATTCGATAGGTGGGGGGTGGACTGCTGATATTCTCTGCTGGTTTCCAATGTAAAATGTAATTTCGTTAATTTTTTCGCTGCCTGACTATACAAAACTGTAATTTCAGATAAAATAAAAGCTGGAACTTTGATATGCTCCCGGCAGATTATCTGCTTTTTATTCAATTCAAGAAGTGTCACCAATTTTGGAGTTCAAAACAAAAGTCCCAGCGGTTCATACTGAGACTTTTTTTCTTCTAACTTTTCCACAAATAATCATGTTTTTTGCAATCCACCCCTTAATTAACTTGCCAAAACTAAATATCAAAACAATTGCATATATCTATTTCTTGAGGGTTATAAATAAATGCAAGTTCAGCCTCTGTAAAGGTTGTACCATAGCGTAATGCTATATCTCCGTCCTTATAGCCTGCCAGTGAAAATTTGTAATAATCTATTATTCCATAGTTATCCATCTGAATTATGTTTTCAAACATATGCTGTATATATTCCTTAAAAAGCACCTTCTCAGATTTACTAATAAATAATGTATATCTATCTGGATTTGATATAACAATTTTAATTGCTTTTTCCAAGCATGTTTGAGGAATTTCAGCTATACTTGTGTAAAATAGTAAATCCCCTGATTTATTTATCATTTCCTCACCTATAATAAATCCTTCAATATCGTTGCTCTTTGCAATACTTTTCCAAACCTTCAAATATCGTTCTACTTTTGAATTTGGATTTCTAATTTCTATATTTGCAAACATGTAGACTTTATAACTATTCAATACATCACTAATAAATATTTTTTTTATCTGCTTAGTACAAATATCAATAAACTTCGCGGTATTAATGCTATTTATGCCAGATGCATTAATACTGCATACACTCATTTCTACTCTAGTATTATTCTCTTTTGCTCTTTCAACAAACCATTCATAATATTTATATACATCAGTCTCATATTCATTCCATATTCTCATACAATTCTCCTAATAATCATAATGGTTTCCTGCTGGATCATTAAAATGCGAACCTCTATTTTGTGTTGGATTATCATTAAAAATATGTCCTGCTGAATCATCTCGAATTTTTACACCATTTTCAAATTCATAGATCTTTCCTGGTTGGCTATTCCCCCTTTTATCAACATTCGGTGTAACTTTCTTTGGTTGTTCACTAACAGGAATTCCATTTTTCCTTTTTGCCTCTCTAAATGCGCCATTTCTTCTAGCGTTTTTAGGTGACAAATTGGGAGGTCTATTTGCTCCTTCAGAAGTACTTCCCGTTCCATCACCGCATCCGGCATTCCCTAATAGCAATCGTAAAGAGGAAATTTTTGTGGCACTTGGGTTTTCAAGTGCCATTTGTAGGAATTATATCATTTTCTTTTTAGATTTATCAAGCTCTTCGATCAGTTGAAGTTCTGGATTTCTGTATTCTGTATTGTAGGTCATCATACCCCATATAATATTTACAAGCCTTCTTTGTAGACAGTTCAAGGCTTGACGTTTTGTCTTTCCTTCGTAAACCTTTTTTTGAAAGTAGTTGTGAAAGTATATATTTCTGGCTTTCTTTGATTGGGAAACACTTATGAGACTTAGAGCAAGGCTGTAAAAGATATGGTGAAGTGCTTTGTTTCCTCTTGTGTCTGCAAATTGGGCTTCACTTTTTCCTGATGCTTGTGTTATAGGGGCGACGCCAGAATAGCGGGCTAGCTTGGCAGGTTTTGAAAACCTTGAAATATCGCCTATTTCAGATATTAGTCCTGCTGCAATTGCAGTACTTACGCCACGTATACTGGTAAGCTTGTAATCAAAGTGTTTGAGCAGTTCTCCGAGTTTCTCATCTGTGGTGCGTAATTCTTCCATATTTGACCTTTTTAATGCCATAATTGCCATTATAGTTGTTGCAGCTCTCCACGCGGCAAGGTTATAATTACCTTCTTCTATTGCCGCAAACACGCCTTCTGTTCCGTCTTTTACCCCTAATATGCCCAATAACTTTCGTATGTTCTCTGATATACATCTATGTATTCGAATAGATACTTAGCTGTATAATTATAATCAAGTGGGTATTATTGTATATTCAGTTGTGTTGCTAAAAATATTTTTTAGCTTTTTTCTAAAATAATCGCATCCTATAAATTTGATGCACCTACATTTTAAATTTTTTATCCTAAACCATTCATTTTACTACTATTCACCTTTCCTTTTGTTATATCATTTTTTAATGCATACTCTTAAATAATAATAAAGACGGTCATCATTTAGACAACCGCCTTGAAGATATCTATTCCTGATATTTCTCAGGAAGAAACTCCTTTTGCACATATAATTTAATTATTTTTATTAAATCATTCTGGAAACTTCTCAGTTCTTCTCTCGTTTCACATCCCACTAAATCATACAAAGCACTTTCATCGCAATTTTTTAATACAAAATCGATACAACCTTCATAAAGCATTAATTCCCCTTCTGATAACCTCAAGTTAAATAAAGTGACATCTGCAACTTCTTCATGTGATAAATAATCCATATGTGCTCCTTTCTACCCTTAAAATCCAAGGTTCTTATTATTAAATATTGTAGAAAACTCTTCATATTGGGCTTCTGTAAGTCTAGAATACCTGCCACTACGAACTCTCATGTCAGTATTCTTTTGAGGATTTTTAAAAGTTGTAACATGTTCTCCATTAGGTTCAAAAACGTTTAGCCTACCGTTATCTCCCTTAACAACCCATCTTCCATCTTCTTGAACATATATTTCAGAACGTTTTGCATTCTGTGCATCACTACGTCCAGCAGATACAGGTCTACCATCCTTTGTTCTTCTTTTTTCTGCATGATTACTTCTACCTGATTTCCCTCCACATTCGGCATTATGTACAAATACATTATAATCCGATACAAAGTAAGTATGCCAGTCCTCCACCTCAAAATTATACACTTTTATCGGCTTATCAAGATACTCAACATGCGCTTCCTTTACCTCAAGTATCTCACCTGAATACATTACAAGTCTGTCACCAGATTTCAACTCCCCTGCATCAACCCACCCTGTTTCTTCAACCCAGAATGGATGCTCCAAGGTTGTTTTTATTTCCTGATCTCCTACCTTCAGATGTACCAGCTCGTTTATATCCTTTACAAAAACATTTATTACTTTCTTTAACCCCTGCTCTCCTGTCTCAGGATTCTCAGAATATACTTCGTCACCAACTTCAATATCCTTTATCTGCTTATAACCTTCACTTGTATAAACAAGCGTTTCCTCCGTGAAACATGCAGATTTATTAAATAAGTCCTTTTTTAAGGCTACAATTGCAGAGATACACATCACTGCCCGCCATGCTGCCAGATCGTAATCCTTTTCCTGTATTGCAGCAACTACTCCCTCAATTCCGCCCTTGACACCCAATATCCCCAGCAACGGCTTTAATGAAGAAAAGGTCGCCAGTGCTCCAAATGCTGCTCCGCTTATTGCTCCACTCATTACACCTTCAACTATATTTCTTCCTCCAAGCCCTGCATCTATTCCTCCGAAAATTGCTCCGGTTATTGAACCTATAGCTGCATTCCTTAGTGCTGACAGTGCAGTACACCTTATACCACTTATTACTGAATCAATTTCAAAGGATGCCATCATTTCCGGGATAGAGAAGTAACCTGTCGGATCAATGAAATTCACCGGGCTTGCATTTGCATAGAGGTATTTATGAAGGCTTGTTGGATCATACAAACTTCCACTGTACGGATCCATAGTTATGAAATTGCCCATTGCTGGGTTCATGTACCTTGCCCTTAGGTAGTAGAAGCCGCTGTTTGCATCATATTGTTCTCCTGCAAACATGTAGCTGTTTTGTGTTGTACCTGTTCTATTCAATATATTCCCGAAGGCATCATAAACGTATGTATCAGTTACATTGCCTTCTTCATCAGTCAGCCTTCTTGTGCTTCCAAGTCCATCGTACTGGAAGTAGCTTGTTACACCGCTTCTTGTCTGGCTGATCAGGTCATTTCCATAGGTGTAGTATACCAGAAGATCATCATTGCCGTCACGCTCTTCAATAACCTGTGCAAGTCCGTTACTGTCTACAAGGTATTTTGTCACTACACCGTTGGTGGTTTTGCTGATTCTGTTTCCTTCCCAGTCATACTTGTAGGTTTCAATATTTGTTGTACCCGATTCGATTTGGGTTACCGATATCAGGTGGTTTTCTCCATCATAATCGTAGGTTGTGGTTGAATTTCCGTCAATTTTTGATTTCACATTGCCGTTAGCATCATAAATGTATTTAATGCTGCCTTCGCTTATAATTCTGTTGTTATCATCAGGGTCATAAATGGTTATTATCCCGTTGTCATTCTTTTCAAGTCTGTTTCCGGCCTTATCATATTTGTAACTTATTACCCGGTTGCCAAGTAACGGGTCGGTTATTTTTTCCTCCTTAAGCCTGTAGCAATCGTCATAAGCATATTCCACCACACGCCCACTGGTTTCTGTTACCTTTTTACGTTCTCCGGCGTTGCCTAAATCATAGTGGTAAGCGTATTCTACAGTCTTTCCGTCAGGTTTTATCCTTTTTACATCCGTGAGTCTGTTTTGGTCGTCATAAACGTACTGGATTTTATAACCATCTACACACAAAACATACTCAAGGTTTCCAACCGCATCATACAAATATTGAGTTATTTTGTTGTCATTTGCAACAACCTTACTCAGTCGGTTGTAAACATCATATATGTAGCTGGTGGTTCCGCCTTTTGTTTTAACTCCAGTGCAATTTCCAGCCAAATCATAGAAATATTCTATTGTGCTGTTATCGGGATTTGTCTTCTTTGTAAGCCTGTGTAAATCATCATATTCATAGCTTGTGGTACCGTTTTTTTCAACTACCTTCTTTACATATCCCTCATTTGTGTAATCAAAGTCAACGGTATTTTCGTCCCCGACTTCTTTTACATCAAGCCTCATGTTGTTGTCGTATTTATATACAATTGAGTTCTTGTTATAGTCCGTTACGGTAACTTCCTTTTTGTCATCATTATAGGAAGCTTCCATGTACATTTTCAAAGGCAGTGTCTGTTTTTTCAGCCTTCCAACGCTGTCATATTCCATTTGTGTAACTTTGCCTCTTGGGTCAGTTATACTCTTTAGGTTGCCTGCTTCGTCATAAGCATAAGCCCAAGTCTCCTCCTTGCCTTCAATTCCATAAGCAAGAGTTACCTTTTCAATATTTCCTGCGTCATCGTAATCATATTTTGTAACTTTTCCATTCTGGTCGGTTACTATTGAAATTCTTCCAGCAGCATCATATTTCATATCATAGGTGGTATTATCGGAATATTTTATTACTTCCAACTTACCATTTGCGTTATAACTATAAATAAACCTGTTTCCCTTTGCATCTATCATTTCATCGGGGTAAGGCTTGGTGGTGTATATGTATTGAATCTTTTCATTTGGTTTTGCCGAATTAAATACGTATTCCAACCTTCCAAGGCTGTCATATTGGTACTCGGTAGAATTTCCCCTCTGGTCGGTTACCTTTTTTATATCTCCGACAGCATTGTACTCATATTTTATCCTCGAACCGTCCTGATATATGATATACTCCAAGCGATTCATGGAATCATAAGTGTAGTATACAGTCTTCAAATCCCTGTCGGTATAAGAACTTACATTTCCTTCCTCATCATAGGTATATTTTTCATTAGTTCTATCCGGATAGATCACTTGTGTCAAATTCCCCAGACAATCATACTTATACTCTACAGTATTGTTGTATTTGTCTGTAAAAGTACCTATTTTCCCAATTTCATTATAGGATGCCTTTGAAATTCTTCCGGCTCCGTCGGTGTTTTCAGTTATGCGTCCTAAATTGTCATATGTGTTAATAGTTGTTACAAGTTCGGTAATTCCTTCGCTTACAGTCCTTGTAAACTCGGCTTTTTTCCATCTTCCATTGGCATCGTAGTCCTTAAAACTTGTTACAACACCAAGGGCATCAGTTTGAGTGTCAACATTTCCGGTAACAGAATCATAGTGTATTTTCAATATCTCCTTATTCATCTGATCGGTAACTGATCCGACCCTATTTGCCGAATCATATTGCAAACCGATAGTGCCGCCTTCACCATCCTTGGTTTTCAATAATTTTCCGTAAGCATCGTAGTCATTGTCCACCAATTTCAAGGTAGTATTGGAGAAGTCCGATACTGTATCTACATTACCCTTTGCATCATATTCTGTCTCAACATAATTTCCTGCGGCATCAGTAATTCTGGTCTTCTTGACTGTACCGTTGTCATTCAATTCATAGTCATATGTAAAGCTACCCTTAGGCCCTGTCTCAGTAGCCACAAAACCGTTTTCCTTATATTCATAGGATGTGGTATTTCCGGCAGCGTCTTTTATACTTTCCAAGTTCCCGTCAGCTTTGAAGGTATAAACCGTTGAATTCTTTCTCCTGTCAATGACCGTTACAACCTCTTTTGAATTTACAGTCTCCTGCTTGAATTCACTTCTTCTGCCTGCCGCATCATATACATAGACAAGCCTTCCCATTTCATCGTACACATTTCTTGTTATAACCTCGTTGTTTGCGTTTATAACCTGTACAATTCTGTGCTCGCTGTCATAAATAAATTTTGTCTTATGATTTTCCAGATCGGTAAAGGACACCAGATCACCGTATTGGTCGTATTCATAGCTTACACTTGCTTTATTCAAATCCGATGCACTGTATATTACTCCATTTGTCTTTGAATAGCCTAATTTTTTTGTAACAGTTCCCCTGGTATATTGCAAGCCATCTGTCTGAGGCACAATTTTCGCTCCGTAGGAGTCAGTAAGACTTGCTACTTTTCCAGATGCATCAAACTTAATCACCGTTCCGTCCTGGGTTGTAAGTGTATATTTACCTTGGGAATATACTTCCTCGGAAAATTCATCTATAAAATACTTCCACAGTCCAAATTTATTGTCTGCCATAAAGTTGTTATAAATATGAACTTCCATATTTTCAGCCGTCAATTTCGAATAAGTTCCTGAAACAGGCTCAAATATGACCTCAAAACTTGCCATGCCTTCGGTCCCAAGACTGTAATAGCCTAAAGGATCCGTTGCATAAATATTTTTTAATTTCATCACAAATTTATCTGTTCTTCCGTCAGGATAGGATACCACTATGTAATGGGGCTTATCTTCCTTTACAAAATATACACCTGCCGCAGAGTTTTTAGACCAGCCCTCCGACAGCTTATAGCTTTCTGCAATCCTTATTCCATCTATTTCAGAAGTCCATCCATATCCGAAGTCACCCTTTAGTTTGTTTGTACTGTCGTAATACCTTTTTAGCTCAATGGGCATTCCGTTTACTACAGGTATGGAAATATCGGAGTATGCAACACTAAAATTCCTTAAGGTCAATTTGCCCTCTGCCAATACAGTTGTAACCGCTTGGCTGGACAACCCTCCCTTGTCAAATACGGTAAGTCTTATGTTGTACAGACCTTTCTTTACAACATTGGGGTCAAAACTTCCCAAAACTCCTGCTTCAATGCTGGTTGTTCCCTCTGCAAAACGGATATAGTTGTTTTTATCTTTTTCACTGTATTCAAGTATATAATTGCAGATATTTGTGTCCTTTGCAGTTCCTATTATTTCAATAGGCATATTTGCAGAACTACCGTATTCGGGTGAGGTTATAGCCGCCTGGGGTGCTGTTCCATCAGAAGTCGTAACACACCTTAGTTCCTTCGATGCATACCCAGTGTTACCTGCGTTATCCTGCGCGAAAAATTCCACTTTATATACCCCTGCAGTTGTGGGTGCAAATGATGCTATTCCCTGATTGTTTAAGGTTACTGATGAACCATTAACTTTCAAGATCTTTGTCTTTACTCCCACATCATCGGTTGCAGCAACAGTAATTTGAACGCTGCTGTTTATCGAAACTTTTTCAGAATTGAGACTCATTGTCACATAGGGCCTTATATAATCTGTCACAATAATTGGGGATGGAGAAGGCAATATCGTAGGCAAAGCAACCTGTCCGGTCCTGTATACGTTTAACTCTTTTATTGAAACACTAACGTTTGTGCTTCCCTCTATCCCCGTCACAGTCAATCTGATAAACCTTGCCTTTGTATCCGCAAAGCTGTCAATATATGTATCAGATGCCGAACTGTTTTTAGTTTTGTCTACAACCACAGAATAGTTTTCATCATCCATTGAAGCTTCAATTTTGTATTTGTATGCTTTAGCTGCTCCGGTTAAAAATTCTGTTTTGTTTATAGTATACTCATCACCCAAATCAACTCTAATCCATTGCCCGAAGCCTTCTGCTGTCCACATTGAGTTCAGTACCCCATCAACAGCTTTGTCAGCTTCATATCCATCGCTGATATAGGATGAGCAAATAGCAATCTTGTTCCTTGCCACATCGTTTGCTTTTGGTTCAATTGTTTGTACAGGTTCAGTTGGTTTTACTGAAACTATTGGAGTTGGTGTTGAGGTCTTTGTTGGTGTAGCTGTTTTTGTTGGTGTTAGTGTTGGAGTTGCTGTTGGTGTTATCGTTAATGTCGGCGTCACCGTAACTGTTGGCGTTGCTATCAATTTCTGCTTTGGAAATTCATCTATCATACCAAGTAAATACATTTTCATA
>JAAYNX010000133.1 GCA_012520615.1 Clostridiaceae bacterium
GATGCAGACGGCTATTGTCGCATCTGACAGGCTCGGTGAAATCTTTGATCTTTCCCTTGAACGGGAGGAAAACGAGAATAAGAAGATTCAACCTGTAGATCTTAAGGGTGACATTGTAATTAAAAATGTAGATTTCCGCTATTGCAACAGAGCAATCACTTTATGTCTTTTAACTAGTAATCTTCTTAAACCATAATTCCCGTCCAAACCAAGATATTACTACAACTATAATTACAACAATGATTATGGTTAAAAACCTTTCGAATTCTATAGTTTTATAATTTAATAGTATACTAATAAGCTCAGTAATAAAGAATATAAATAATAATGTAATAGTTTTCCGAACGAAGAATTTTACAAAACCACATTTTCTTTCTTCTTCCCAATTAGAAATTAGTAAAGGCATTTTTTTCATAGAAGTACTCCTTATTTATGATATAAATTTTGAATAGTTGCAAGCCGACAAAGTGATCTGAAGTTCCGGTATATGCATTTAATTTCTAGGCTTATCATTTTTTTATTCTTCATTGTCCTTCTTT
This sequence comes from Clostridiaceae bacterium, assembly GCA_012520615.1. Taxonomy (GTDB): domain Bacteria; phylum Bacillota; class Clostridia; order DSM-8532; family DSM-8532; genus DTU059. Next base: position 540 of record JAAYNX010000133.1, read on the forward strand.
TTTATTAGATTAAAATGTAGAAGTATAATGTACATTAGAAAAGCACCGCATAAAAAAGGTAAGATAAATGAAAGTTGCTGTATTTCAGAACTAAGCTTCCAAGTAATCCATACTAAAGATATAATATTAATTATTATAAGTAAAACATATATTTATTTTTCATATACACCCACCACAATAAAGTTGGCCAGAATATCATTAAATACTCTGACCATCAGCTTAGAATCTTATATAATCCATACCAAGCATATCGCCTAAGCCAAATCCTACAGCAGCTGCTCCTCTAGGAACGAGCAACATTATACCTACACCTGCAGCAATAGCGGGAGCACTACTAGCAGCAAGTGCAACTGCGGCAGATACAGCAGCCACACCAATTACAATACCCCAATAGATTAAGAAACCAATTATTGAGGATAGTATAATAGTAAGGGTAAGGTTTTCCATAGCAAAACTATATCCCAAGCCAAACAGCATAACAAGTTGTATGACAACTTGAAGGATAAAGTAAATGGCAACGTACATTATAGAAAAAAGGATAGACTTAAATATTTTCATTATTTTTGACCTAATTTATAAAATAAAGTCAGTTTATATTCATAAACAGATACAGTACGTGGCTATTTTAGGCTATAACATAGTTCTGTAAGCTTAAGCTAGTAGTTTGCAGTTGAATAAAAGTCACCGTACCTTGGCTTAAAATAGGCGAATAACCAGAACAGCAAGAATATTAATGAGTGTAATCGGTAGAGTTGGGACAATGTACCTGTCCCTCTGTTCCTTTTCAGGATTTCTCATTTTAGTGCTTAACTTTTAATAGTTAGTCTCGTCACGCGTCCCCTCGTCACGTCTTCAAGAAAGACAAAAGTTTATTTTTATAAGCTATAGGTAACTGTACTTCAATATTATGATCGTCAATTTTAATAGTAATTGGATCCGTTAACCAATTGCTATATTTTGAAACTGAACAATAAGAAATCTCATTAGCACTAATATTAATAACATTTTTTCGGTTTGCGTTATTTTTAATAAAATTATCCAAATGAGATAGAATAGCAGATTTATGATTATTGTCGGTAAATGGAATATTTACTAAATCTGCCTTCACTAAAAATTTAATAAAATAATAAGACATCAGAAAACAATAAATCATTATACCACATAAAAAAACCAGTATTATTCTAGAGTCAGTTTTAATATCCCAAATGATCGATATTAATGCCATCACTAATATAATAATACAACCAATTAAACAAAAATGGATAAAATATCTATAAGGCGTTTTCATAGTAACCTCCAAAAACAGTTTTGTTAAAATATTTCTATTCAATTTCCAGTAAATAACTGGAATTATTATTTCATCATTATTGTTATCTCTTAATATTTCATATCTTTTTGTCCGCCCTGCCAGCTGGTGGACAAGCTGCCATTCTTGGTCGCTAATTTCATAATTGATATTGCCTTAGCCCTTTTGCACAGTACTCTTAGAAGGTTATTGAGGAATATTTCTTTCGCCTCCTTGTTGATCCTTCGGGCTGCTTCTTGTCGAGTCTGTTCCCCTGACCTTGAGTTTATCTTCTGACCGCTGGTTGTTTGTTCTCAAGTCATTACCTGTTGGCAGGCAGGATTCGTGCCGAATGCTTGAAAAAGTGATTCTGATTGCGAGGGTGTCGACACTGAAGATAACAGGGCTTTGGTAATTCAACAGCCTTCAGATCTTTAATGGAAGGAGGAAAATCTTATGTTATTGAGTCCCTAAAGAAATCAAATTCATCTAATAACCAAGCTCAAATTCCAGGGGCAGGAATGCTTCTTTTTGTTTTCGGTACTCTTTTCTGAGATAGTCAGACACTGTGTTGTATCCGCCTGTAAAGCCTTCTTCACGCAATATTTCAAATATTTTTGTACCAGTATGCCGTTGCTTTCGATGCCGGGTTTTATCATCTTCCATTATCTGCTTAATCTATGGTATGTATGGGCCCAGCGCCGGATGTTTGCGTTCCTTAGTCAGCTGGTACTTTGGTGGTTTTGGTTCCTCCATGAATATGTACTTTGAGATGGTGTCCCTGTGAATGCCTGTCTTTCTGCTGATTTCTCTGATACTTAACTCTTCCATGAAGTACATTTTTCTGATATCTTCTAATTGTGCCATCTTAATCATACC
>JAAYNX010000084.1 GCA_012520615.1 Clostridiaceae bacterium
GATGCAGACGGCTATTGTCGCATCTGACAGGCTCGGTGAAATCTTTGATCTTTCCCTTGAACGGGAGGAAAACGAGAATAAGAAGATTCAACCTGTAGATCTTAAGGGTGACATTGTAATTAAAAATATAGATTTCCGCTATGGTACCAGAGCGATCGTTTTGAAAGATTTGAGCCTTACTATAAAGCAGGGTGAAAAGATAGCCTTTGTCGGAGAAAGCGGATCGGGAAAAACAACCCTTGTAAAGCTTCTCATGCATCTTTATCCATGGGAAAAAGGTGATATTACAATCAAGGGCTACAATGTGAAGGACATATCTTATGATTCCTTGCGTGAAAAAATATCGTATATTTCACAGGATATTTTTATGTTTAGCGGAACCATAAGGGAGAACCTCTGCCTTGGAAGAAAAGATGCTGATATGAACGATATAGTTGAGGCTTGTCAGATGGCACAGGCTCATGATTTTATTAATAAGCTTCCTTTAAGATATGAAACACATCTTGAAGAAAACGCTACAAATTTGTCCGGAGGGCAAAAGCAGCGTTTGGCAATAGCAAGGGCCATTCTTAAAAAACCGGATATTTTTATTATGGACGAAGCGACCAGCAACCTTGACTCTATTTCGGAGAAGGCCATAGAGCGAACCATTGAAACTGTGTGCAAAGGTGTTACTACTATTATCATAGCTCACAGGCTCAGCACTATAAAAAGATGTGACAGAATTTATGTGATGGATGAAGGTAAAATCATAGAAATGGGCACTCACAAAGAACTAATGAACAAACATGGCAGGTATTACGAGCTTTGGAAGGAGCAATTACCTGATAACGAAGAGAATAAAGAGAATAAAGATAACACGCAGTTGATTGCAGACAAGGAAAGCTCATCTGTTTCAAACGAGGAAACTGCAGCTGCTCCTGCAACTACACCCATCCTAGCAATTCCAGGGCTTTATATCCCTGAAGTTTCATCGTGTGTTGCAGAAGCCGGGGCCACTTCCGATTGTGCGAAAGGGGGCAGTAATCCATGAAAGCTATTTTAGTTGATATTAAGGATATAAGTGACAGTAGGGAGGTCTATCAGTCAAAGCCGCATCCTTTTTTATGGATTTTTACATATATACTTTTAGTTATTCTGGGAAGTGCCATACTATGGGCTTCAATAGGAAAGATTGAGATTGTTGTAAAAGCAAACGGCCAAGTAAGGCCTGCGGCGGGTATCAGTACAGTTAGAAATCTTTACGGAGGGGTTGTTAAAGAAATAAAATTTGAGCAAGGGAGTTCTGTTAAAAAGGGTGATTTGCTCTATTCTATTGAACATGAAGCACTTACTGTGGAAAAAGACAATTTGGAAAGGCAACTGGATGAACTAACTTTGGAACTTAATAATCTGAATCAATACAGGCAGTCGATTATTACCGAACAAAACATATTCGATGAAAACACAGAACCGATGTATTTTCAAAAAGTTAACAAGTTGCTGATTGAGGTCGAATTTGCCAAAATTGATGCAAATTATAAGGTTGTAAAGCTTGAAGAAGAAAACAAAATAAACAGAGCCCAGCTTACAAGATATAATAATGAGAAAAATAGTATTGAGGCATATATAAAATCCCTTGAAGCGAGTAAAAACCTGATTGAAACGAAAACCGATACAGATAAGGAATACCGTCAAAAATATGAGAATTATCAAATTACTTATAGAGATATAAACAGAAAATATGACGAGCAGGCAAATCAGATAAAAGCAAGCAATTATGAATCAATAAAGCTGTCTCTAGAGGATGAAACGGCTTTAAGAGATGCTTATACAACATTATTGGAATGTATAGGCCAAGCCAGAAGTTTATTCCCCGCAAATGATGAGTTTTCTTACCTATATGATGAATATCTCTTAAAATTAAGGGATTTAGAAAACCAGTTTAATGAGGCTAAAAAAATATATAATGCATACAAAGCAATGGAGCTATACGGAGTATCAAAGGTTGAAGTCGAGAATGCCAAAGTTCAAATGGATAAAGCTGAAGGTGCTTTCCTAAACTTTAAAACCGGTTACGAGGCTGAGATTCAAAGCACCATCAAAGAAAAAGAAAAGAGCATAATAGAGCTTCAAGGCAGAATAAGTGGATCACTGGATAAAGAGACCTTAACAAATCTAAACGAAGAAGATAGGAAAAATTCCTTAAAAAAGCTGCATCTAGATGAATATCAAGCTATGTTGGATTATAAAGAAAAAGTAATAGACACAATAAATACGCTTAACTTAAGCATTAAGCTCGGAGAGGCTGAGCTAAAGTCTATAAAGTCAGAAAAAAATGATAATGTAGAAGAAGCTACGCAAGATCAATCACTATATATTAAGCGAATAAAGACACAAGAAATAGTAGCTGCCGACGAAAGAATAAAAAGTATTCAACAAAACATTAAGACATTAGAACAGAGCGTAAAAAAGGCTGAAATTGATATAGATAACGCTATAGTAACCGCCAGTATTGACGGAGCGGTGAATGTTTTGTACGAGATGCTTCCGGGAGATTTTATATCAGGCGGGCAGGAGGTTCTTACAATCATTCCTGATAACAATACTGCATATACAATGCAGGTATACGTAAGCAATGAAGATATTGGTGAGCTAAAGGTTAATGATACAGTTAAGTATAATTTTGCGGCGTTGCCAAATAAGGAATATGGTGAGATTAGAGGGCAAATAGTCAGCATATCAAAGGATGCAATGATAAATGAATCAAGCGGCCAAAGCTACTATATAGTTAAGGCTACAGTTCCGGGAACCAAGCTAATCGGAGCAAACGGAAAACAAGGAGAAATAAAGGTTGGAATGCTCTGTGAAGCAAATATAATAACCAAACAAAAGACATTTTTAAGATATTTTTTAGAAAAAATCGATTTGCTTGATTAGGAGAAAAATATGAAGAAAAATATGAAGAAGAAATTATTAACCATTATAATGTGCGTTTTACTATCAGTTCCTCTCATTGGGGGAATAGCTTTTGCTGCGAATTTAGTTTCAATTTCTAATTGGAGTATGGCAGAGGTTTATTCAGTAAGTTATGGTGAAGGTAAAAAAGTAAAATACTCACTGGATGAGCTTATTAAAACATATAAAAACTCAGGCGCTGAATATAGAAAGCTTGATTTGACATATCAATTAAATGATTTAAATTCTTCGCAACTTGATACTCAATTATCATCACAAAATGAAGGTATTTATAATTATACTCAGCTAATAAACCAGAATGAAGCCCTGATAACAACGTATCAAAACCAGATGACCTCGCTAGAAGAAGGGTCAGATGAATGGAAAACTCTTGCAACCAGCATGGATGCATGCTATATGAATCTAAAAGCATATCGGGCATACATAGAAGAGGCGGTTGCAATCAAAGCTGATATACTCGCCCAGCAAGAAAGCTATAAGTTCATTAAAGCTAACGCAGAGCTTTTAAGTAAGCAAGAGCAAAAGAAACAAATATCAGTAACTATAGAAAGATGTCTTTCTTTAATAGTATTAAAAGAAAAGAACAATCTAGCAGACAGCTCAGTAGAATACAACAATACACTTTTACAAATACAAAAAACCAATTTTGAAAAAGGGAGAGCTACGCAGATAGATATTGATTACAATGAAGCTGAGCTAATATATCAAAAGAATATTAGTGAATCCATATCATCTGGCTATGATAACTTATTTAAGTATATTCTTAGAACATTTAATATTAGTGATGAGCAGAATACAGAAATTAGTATTGATGTAAAGGGTTTGCGGCCACAGAACAAGATAGGTTATAGTACTGTAGAAAATAGCTTTAATAATAATGATATTAAGGCAAAACAGCTCAAAAACAATATTTCAACAATTGATAGCGAAATTGACATTTTAGATGATTCTTATGGAGCTGAATCAATCCAATTAGCAATAGTTAAAAAGAAAAGAGATATCGCATCTTTAGAGCTTGAACAGTGGCTGATAGAAAGATCAGACATCATTAATAACCTTTATACCGATTACGAAACTAAATATGATGCTGTTGACATCCAGGAGAAAAGGGCAGAAGCGCAACATAAAAAGTATACTGTTGCTCTTAATAAGTTCAATCTTGGCTTGATTAGCAAAATTGAGTTAGAAGAAGCAGAGATGATGTTAAGACAAAGTGAACTTGATGCATGGACTGCGTTGTATGATTATGTAAGAGTTTATAATGCACTGGAACTCGCTATGATAGGATTGGTATGAGGGTACTACCAATATTTAAAAAGCATATAGAAGAAAAATGTGATACAATTATTAAGGTGGTGCGTTTATGGAAGATAAAATCTTCGATCTAATCGAAAAAATGTATACTGATTTGAAAAGTGAGATAAAA
>JAAYNX010000170.1 GCA_012520615.1 Clostridiaceae bacterium
ATTTCATGAAAAAGCTGCAAAGAAAGGAAAGACAAGCGCGGAAAAAGGGAGAAAGGCTAATTGGCGGAGATTAATAAATACATAGTTTTGTAGAATGCCTTACCGCTATATTTATAAAAAATAAAGCAAAAGAAGGTTTTCGTACATCCTAGTGAGAAATTTGTACAATTTTACATTAACAGATATTCAGTATATAATTAATATATAGAAGAATAATTAAATTGAGGTGAAAGTATGCAAGAGAATTATAGAAATTACGGAAGAACATTTGAAGAAGAATATGCGTCTATTAGTGGCATGAATGCTTTTATATCAAAAGTTTTCGGTTGGATGTTTATTGGGCTTTTGCTTACAGCGGGAGTTGCATATTATGTATCATCTACAGAAATTGAGATAAATAACTTTTTGTTTTTTGGTTTATTGATTGGTGAACTGATACTGGTTGCCACTTTATCTGCGCGTATTACTAAATTGAGATATGGTACCGCACTGGGAATGTTTTTAGGTTATGCTGCTTTAAACGGTGTGACCTTATCCATTATATTTTTGGTTTACACAGGTAGCTCTATTGTATCTGCATTCGGTATCACGGCAATCACTTTTGGTATTATGTGCATATACGGCTACTTTACAAAAGCTGATTTAACACAATTCCGGGCTATGCTTACAATGGGGTTAATCGGGATAATTGTACTTTCTCTGGTAAACATATTCCTTAGAAGCAGTGGTATGGATTGGTTTATCAGTATTCTTAGTTTGGTAATATTCTTAGGTTTAACTGCATATGATATGCAAAAACTAAAAGCTTACTACTTTGGGACAGAAGGAAATATGGCTCTGAGAGGAAACCTTGGAATCATAGGTGCACTGGGGTTGTATCTTGATTTCGTTAATTTGTTCCTAACCATTTTAAGGCTATTCGGAAGAAGAAAATAATGCTAGAATAGTATTATAATTTTGCATACGGGGCAGCCGCAGGGCTGTTCCCGTATAATGAAAATAGTAAAAAGTAAATAATGAATTGCAATGTATCTTCTCGCTATGTATTTGCCTGGGGATACAGGGCTTGTTTTTATACCTGACCGTTAGGTGTTTCCGAGCGGAAAGGCGCGCATCCGGCATGTGTGTGTTATTTTTTTGTCGTTTTGCTCCCTTTTTGCGTATTCGTGAAAAGGGAGTTTTTAATTTATAAGGAGGTCGGAATAAATGGATAAAAGAATTGGAGTAATAGGTATTGTGATTGAAGATCTTTCATGTACAGAACGTGTGAACGCAATTCTCCATGATTACGCGGGGTTGATTGTAGGAAGGATGGGTATACCGTATCGGGAACGGGATGTATCCGTTATAACCCTTATAGTTGACGGAAGCAACGATGAGATTAGTGCTTTGACAGGCAAGCTTGGAAGGGTTTCTGGAGCAGCTGTAAAATCCATGATAACAAAAAAATAGTAATTTAGTATGAAGGGAAGCGTCAATCATGAATTTTCTAAAAAAGTACCAAAATGAATTTGCAGAGTATGACAAACTTGACCATGATTTTATTGATGATGATAAGATCTGGGTTCAGTTAAACAAATGGGAAAATCCAACCCGTGAGGATGTACGGCGAGTGCTAAAAAAAGCACAGCAATGCGTAAGGCTTGAACCAGAGGAAACAGCAATCCTTATACAAAATCAAGATGAGGTTACTATACAGGAAATGTATGAGTTAGCGCATCAATTGAAGGAAGAAGTATATGGAGATCGAGTTGTTTTTTTCGCTCCGCTTTATATCAGCGACGAATGTGCAAACAATTGCAAGTATTGTGGATTTCGTAGCAGTAACAAAGCTATGCACCGTAAAACCCTCAGTATGGAGGAAATTGAGCAGGAAGTGCGGATTATTATTGAAGAGGGTCAGAAACGGACCGTGCTTGTGTATGGGGAATCCCCTTCTACTGAAGTAGATTTTATGTGTGACACAATAAAAAAAGTATATAGTGTAAAAACCGAGCATGGAGAAATCCGTCGGGCAAATATCAACTGTGCACCGCTTAGTGTTGAGGAACTAAAAAAACTAAGAGATGTAGGAATAGGTACATATCAGGTCTTTCAGGAAACCTATCATCACCAGACTTATCATGAAATGCATCCTGCTGGTACTTTAAAAGGGCATTATCGTTGGAGACTGTACTGTATGGACAGAGCGCAAGAGGCTGGCGTAGACGATAATGGTATAGGTGTTTTATTCGGATTGTATGATTGGCGTTTTGAAGTAATGGGCCTTTTATATCACACTATACATCTTGAGGAAACTTTTAATGGTGTAGGACCGCATACAATTTCATTTCCAAGGATTACTCCGGCAACAGACACTCCTTTTTCTGTACAACCTAAGTATGCAGTAAGTGACAGTGACTTTAAAAAGCTAGTCGCCATTTTACGTCTTTCTGTTCCATATACTGGGCTGATTTGTACTGCACGTGAGCCGGAACATATACGCAGGGAGGTTATTTCTCTTGGGGTTTCGCAAATTGACGCCGGAACGCGTATAGGTGTTGGAGCCTATGCAGAATCAAAAAGCGCAAATCAGCTTCCCGATAAGGAACAGTTTTCCATTTGTGATTCAAGAAATCTTGATAATGTAGTTAATGAAATATGTGGCATGGACTATATTCCGTCCTTCTGTACTGCATGCTATCGTGCCGGACGAACAGGAGAGCAATTTATGAAGGTCGCAAAATCCAAATTTGTGCATAACTACTGTATTCCAAATGCCATTTTTACATTAAAGGAATATCTGTTAGACTATGCATCGGATAATACAAAATCAAAGGGTGAAGAGGTATTAAAACGTCATATGGAGATGTTTAGAGGCAAACCGATATACGATAAAATAATTGATAATTTAAAGAGAATTGAAAATGGTGAGCGTGATTTGCGCCTCTAGGAGTAATTAATATGATGATAAATATGAATGATGCAGGGAGTATATCTGAACTGTTAAATAAAGCAGGCAAAAAAGAGCTTTCTGATATTATCCGATACTTCTGTGAGAAGTCCACCGCAGCTGAACGATTAGCATTATCGCAATTTGCCAGTGAGTTTCGCAATAAATATTATGGTACAAGAGTTTTTTTCAGGGGATTAATAGAGTTTTCCAGCTATTGCAGGAATGATTGTTTTTATTGTGGCCTGAGAAGAAGCAATTTAAAAGCAAAAAGGTATCGGCTTTCTGATACGGAGATTATTGAGTGTTGTACGAAAGGTTATAATATGGGTTTCCGCACCTTTGTGCTTCAAAGTGGCGAGGACACATATTTTACAGATACCCGGCTATGCAAAATTGTATTTAGGATTAAAGAACTCTACCCGAACTGTGCTGTGACCCTATCCATAGGTGAACGCAGCTACAATTCGTATAAAAAGCTGTTTGATGCAGGTGCCGATCGTTACCTTCTCCGGCATGAAACAGCTAATGAAGAACATTACATGAAGCTTCATCCAAAAGGGATGAGCCTTGGCAATCGTATACGGTGTTTGTACAACCTCAAGGAAATCGGATTCCAGGTTGGAACAGGTTTTATGGTAGATTCTCCCTATCAGACTTATGAAACTCTGGCAGAGGATTTTATATTTCTAAGGGAACTTGAACCCCATATGATTGGAATCGGTCCTTTTATCCCGCATAAGGATACTAGTTTAAACGACTTTTATCATCCATCGTCCACAAATACACTAATATTGCTATCCCTTATTAGAATTATGCTGCCCAAAACCTTACTTCCTGCCACTACTGCACTAGGTACTATCGACAATTCGGGACAGAAAAAAGGTCTGATAGCGGGAGCCAATGTAATAATGCCGAATTTATCTCCTTTAAAGCATCGTTCCGATTATTTGCTTTATGACAATAAACTGTTTACAGGATGGGAAGCAGCCGAGTGTAAGCCCGAAATCATTCGGAATATTGAATCAATAAAGCTTACACCGGATTTTTCGCGGGGCGATTATGTGGGCTTAAAAGAAAAAAATGATTGCCGATTGATTCTTAAACATTTAAAAAGTAAATAAAACTGGCTATATTACAAGGAGAAAAAGTAATGGAAAATATGAATTCAACCCCAATGGCAAATCGTTTTACCATCGGGATTTTTGGCAGAAGAAATGCAGGAAAGTCTTCTTTGATAAATGCTTTAACAAAACAGGAAATTGCTGTCACTTCGGAAGTTGCAGGAACAACGACTGACCCTGTTTATAAGGCAATGGAGCTTCTACCCATAGGCCCGATTGTGCTTGTTGACACGGCGGGTTTTGATGATACAGGTGAGCTTGGAAAGCTTAGAATAGAAAAAACATATGAGGTGTTAAGAAAATGCAACCTAGCATTAATAATATTTGATGTAAAATACGAGATAACTTCAAAGGAAACGGAATTTATAGAACAGCTTATAAAGCGGAAAATTCCATGTGTCGGAGTTCTTAATAAATGTGACATGGGTGCGCCGGATTCAAAAGAGCTTGAAAAGATGAAAAGTATTCTCAAAATACCTTTAGTGTGTACAAGTATACTTAATGGTTATGGAATTGACGAAATAAAAAAGCAAATTGTCGCTAATTCAAACTTTGAGTTTGTAGAACCACAGTTAATCGGAGATTTGATTTATGAAGGTGATCTTGTTGTGCTTGTGACCCCTATTGACAAGTCCGCTCCCAAAGGAAGGCTGATTCTGCCCCAACAGCAGACTATTCGTGAAATTATAGATAGTAATGCAATTGCTGTTGTTACAAAAGAAAACCAACTAAAACTGACACTTGAGCGATTGAACACACGCCCAGCAATGGTAATCACCGATTCACAGGCTTTTGCAACAGTATCTTCCAATACCCCTTCTGATATACCGTTAACCTCTTTTTCTATTTTGTTTGCACGACAAAAGTCTGATTTGGTCGAAATGGTTCGGGGCATTAAACGCATTGAACAGCTTTCTTCAGGGGAGAAAGTTTTGATTGTGGAAGGCTGCACTCATCACCGGCAGTCGGACGACATCGGTCAAGTAAAAATTCCTCGTTGGATACGGCAAATAGCAGGCGAAGATATCAAATTTGAATGGGCAAGCGGCGCATGTTTTCCAAAGAAAATCTCGGAATTTGCTGTTATTGTTCATTGCGGAGGCTGCATGTTAAATCGGAAGGAGATGCAGTATCGTATTGAGAAAGCGCGGGAGCAGGGGGTCTATACTACAAATTACGGTGTACTAATCGCATATGTTATGGGAATTCTGCCAAGGGCACTGAAGCCTTTCCCAGACGCAAGCCTTGCTCTTGGAAAAATCGGACTTCTATAAATAAGGTTCTTGCTAGTCTTTCATCCTTTACGTGCTGTAATCCAGCCTTTAAATTTTATTGCGTTTTTGTTATGATATTCATACGGATTAAAGATGTACATAATTCGTATAGTATTTATAATTACTGGTTTTAGAAAGGGTTTTAAACTTGGATATAAAGAAAAATGTTAGTGGATACAGGCTTGGAGTAAAAAAGCCGCAGGGAGGAAGGGGTGTAGAAAACGCTCCTGAGTTCTCTGGCTGGGTTGAGCAGGTAAGAAATCTAAATACGGCTTATACCCTGGAAACAGGAAAAACAAAAAAAATTAAAATGGACATTTTTGGGTGCCAAATGAATGAGCGTGATTCGGAGACTATTGCCGGAATGCTCACCGATATGGGGTTTGAAGAGGTTTCTAAAGACAAACCAGCGGATATCATAATATTTGTGACCTGCTGTGTAAGGGAAAATGCTGAAGAACGTATATACGGGCATATAGGTGCCCTTTCCGGAGAGTGCGAAGAAAATGGCGCATTTATAGTTTCTTGCGGATGCATGATGCAGCAGCCTCATGTGGTTGAAAAAATCAAAAAGTCATATCATAATGTTAAAATTGTATTCGGAACTCATAATATACACACCTTCCCCGAGCTTCTATATCGTTATCTTACAAAAAAGAAGCGAATTTTTGAGGTTTGGGAAAAAGAAGATAAGGTTGTTGAAGAGCTGCCAATAAAGCGCACTGAAAAACATAAAGCGTGGGTCAATATTATTCTTGGCTGCAATAATTTCTGCTCCTATTGTATTGTACCCTACGTAAGGGGAAGGGAACGAAGCCGGAATATGAATGATATTTTGGCAGAAATCGAGGCTCTTGCAAAGGATGGGTGCAAAGAAATTACCCTGTTAGGGCAGAATGTTAATTCCTATGGCAATGACCTTGGTGAAAAGGATCTTTTTGCTAAACTCCTTTATGCTATCGAAGATATTGAGGGAATTGAGAGAGTAAGGTTTATGACCTCCCATCCTAAGGATCTTTCCGATGAACTTATTAATGCCATGAAAAACTGTAAAAAGGTATGTAATCACCTGCATCTACCGTTTCAATCAGGCAGTACCCGGATTCTTGAAAAGATGAACAGAAGATACACCAAGGAGAAATATTTGTCCTTAGTATCAAAAATTAAAGAGGCTGTTCCTAATATTGCTCTTACAACAGATATAATCGTTGGTTTTCCCGGAGAAACCGAGGAGGACTTTGAAGACACTTTGGATGTTGTAAAAAAAGTGGGCTTTGATGCCGCATATATGTTTATTTATTCACCGAGAAAAGGCACACCAGCGGCAAAGCTGGAGCAGGATATCCCTTCCGAGGTTATTAGTACACGGTTCAGAAAACTTCTGGAGCTACAAACCGAAATTGCTACCGAACTGGCTAAGAAAACCGAGGGGAAAACTTTAGAAGTTCTAGTTGACGGGCCCAGTAAACAGAACCCGGAAATTCTTAGCGGGCGTACCCGCGAGAACCGTTTAGTTAATTTTAAGGCAGATAACGTAAATAAAGGTGATATAGTTAATGTAGAAATCATTCGTGCCGGCGCTTTCTGGCTCGAAGGCAGGGGAGGCAATAAACTTGGCTAAACTAACCCCTATGATGCAGCAGTATATGGAGATTAAAGAACGGTATAAGGATTGCATTCTGTTTTTCAGACTGGGAGACTTCTATGAGATGTTTTTCTCCGATGCTGAGCTTGCATCGAGGGAGCTTGAAATCACTCTGACGGGCAGAGACTGCGGATTAGAAGAGAGAGCACCCATGTGTGGTGTTCCGTATCATGCTGCCCACACCTACATATCCCGCCTTATTGCAAAAGGCTATAAGGTAGCTATTTGTGATCAAATGGAAGACCCGGCAACAGCAAAGGGAATTGTAAAGAGGGATGTATCAAGGGTAATTACCCCCGGTACTGTAATAGATCCTACCATGCTTGAGGAGAAGAAAAATAACTACTTAATGTCAGTTTATTGTCAACAAATATATTTTGGAATTGCCGTAGTAGATGTATCCACCGGAGAGTTTTATTCTACACAGATAACCTGGGGAAGCTCCATGGGCAAATTGATTGATGAAATATCAAGATACAAACCCTCTGAAATAATAGTAAATGAGGAGCTTACAACAAGGCCGGAATACAAAGCATACTTTAGAGAATATTTAAAAACTAACCCTTCAATAGTTGACGGGGAGCTATTTACCCTAAAAAACAGCCAGGAAAAGTTAATAGAAATATTTAATGAAAACCCGTTTAAGGATCTCGAACTAGCTCAATGCGCATCGGGGGCGTTGATATCCTATCTCGAATCAACACAAAAGGTTGATTTAAAGCACATTGAAAAGGTCAGAATATATAAAATTGAACAATATATGATGATTGATAGTGCCTCCCGCAGAAGCCTTGAAATCACTGAAACCATGAGAGATTCAAAGAAAAAAGGTTCACTTTTATGGGTGTTAGATAAAACTTCCACTTCAATGGGAGGCAGAAAGCTCAGACAATGGATTGAGCAGCCGCTATTAGATGTAGATGAAATTAATTTACGACTTGATGCGGTTGCGGAGCTAAAAGAAAGCTTCATGGTAAGAAGCGAGCTAATGGAGCTTTTAAGAGGTGTTTACGACATAGAAAGGCTGACTTCAAAGTTGGTTTTCGGCACAATAAATGCCAGAGACCTTTTGGCAATCAAATCCTCTTTATCTAAGCTTCCGTATATTAAAGAGTTTATACAAAACCTAAACGCAGATTATAGCAAGCAGCTATATGAGAGACTTGACCTTCTGGAGGATGTACATACTCTTATTGATGCCGTTATTAATGAAGATGCACCTTTGTCTGTTAAGGAAGGTGGGATAATAAAGGAAGGCTATGATGAAAGAGTCGATGAGTACAGACACTCTGCTACCGAGGGCAAGACCTGGATTTCTGAGCTTGAGGCAGCGGAGCGGGAAAGAACAGGAATTAAAAGCTTAAAAATACGTTATAACGATAATTTCGGCTATTTTATAGAGATAACGAAGGCAAATATAGGGCTGGCTCCCGAGGATTATATTAGAAAACAAACATTGGTCAATTGTGAGCGCTATACCATGGACAAGCTAAAAAGCTTGGAGGATAAAATTTTAGGAGCGGAAACAAAGGTTGTACAGTTGGAATATGAGTTATTCTGTCAGGTAAGAGATACAGTATCACAGCATGTTAAGAGGCTTAAAACCTCCGCTGACTGCATATCAATTCTCGATGCACTTTGCTCTTTCGCTGATGTTGCCGACCGCAACCAATATGTTCATCCGGTTGTTTATGAAGGTGGTACTATTGAGATAAAAAACGGCCGTCACCCTGTTGTTGAGAAGGTGCTTGATGATTCGCAGTTTGTACCTAATGATACATGGCTTGATAATGAAGAAAACAGAATTGGCATAATCACAGGCCCGAATATGGCGGGTAAATCCACATATATGAGACAAGTTGCGTTGATTACTCTTATGGCACAAGCTGGGTGCTTTGTTCCGGCGGAATATGCTAAGATAGGGCTAGTAGACAGGATTTTTACCAGAATAGGAGCATCAGACGATTTAGCTTCGGGGCAGAGTACCTTTATGGTTGAAATGACTGAGGTAGCCAATATTCTGGAAAATGCCACACCTAAAAGTTTACTGATTTTGGATGAGATAGGGCGCGGAACCAGTACCTATGACGGGCTAAGTATAGCGTGGGCTGTAATTGAATACATAAACGATAAAGGAAAACTTGGCTGCAGGACTCTTTTTGCTACACATTATCATGAGCTGACAGAACTTGAAGAAAAGCTTCATGGAATTAAGAACTATTGTGTTTCGGTACGCAAAAAAGGAAACAATATTATTTTCTTAAGGAAAATAACCCGAGGAGGGGCAGATAAGAGCTACGGGGTTGAGGTAGCAGGTCTTGCCGGTATTCCGACAAACGTAATTGAACGTGCTAAAATAATTTTGGAGGAGCTGGATGAGGCTGATATAAATCAATCCTCAAAAAAGCGGAAACAAAAGCCTGTTGATGGGCAGCTTGATCTTTTTGCATCGAGTTCACTTTCGAAGGCCGAGCGAGATGTTTTAGACGAACTCAGGATGGTAGACCCGTCATTACTGACTCCGCTTGATGCGCTAAACAAGCTTTACAGCCTGCAGCAAAAGCTGAAGTAGGGACTATTCAATATGAGGGGGGGCAAGGTTTCTCAGTGAGATAAGCCGACTGCTTCAGAGGAAAGACTACCGCAAAGCGACAATATTCGACTTGCCGGGGATATTGGTCTTATGAAGATAGGTGCTTAGAGGCGTTCGAGATTAGATTCTTGCGCCCGTTCCTTAAAGGGAGAACAATATGAGTAAAATAGTTATTTTAGATGAAAATACAGCCAATCAAATAGCTGCCGGCGAAGTAATTGAACGTCCAGCTTCGGTCGTCAAAGAAATGGTAGAGAATTCCATCGATGCCGGTGCCACACAAATTACAGTGGAAATCAAGAATGGCGGAATATCCTATATTCGTGTAACTGATAACGGCACCGGTATAGATAAAGATGATCTGGAATTTGCCTTTGAGCGTCATGCCACCAGTAAAATAAGGCGTATTGAAGATTTAGACGGACTATCAACTATGGGTTTTCGTGGAGAAGCATTGGCTTCAATAGCTTCTGTTTCTCATCTTGAAGTAACCTCCAAAACAGAGGAAGCCTCAACAGGAACATGCTTAAAATTAGAAGGTGGGCGCATTACAGCAGTAAACCAAGCCGGGAGCCCAAAAGGGACAAGCTTTATTGTTAGAAACCTTTTTTACAATACACCTGCACGCTATAAATTTCTTAAAAAGGATACTACTGAGGCGGGTTATATATCTGATATTATAGAGCGCCTTGCCCTTGCCAATCCCAATATTTCTTTTAAATTTATACAAAACAATCAAACTCAGATACACACACCGGGAAATAATGATTTGCTAAGTGTTATATATAGTATCTTTGGTAAGGATATCGCTAAATCAGTCCTTCCGGTAAGCTATGAAAGTGAAGGTTTTATCCTTAACGGTTTTGTCGGTAAGCCTGAAATAGCAAGGGGAAACAGAAATAATCAGTCTGTATTTTTAAATGGAAGATACATTAAGAGCAAGGTAATCACTAAAGCTCTAGAGGATGCGTACAAGACAATGCTGATGCAAAATAGATTTCCCTTCTGTGTACTTATTCTTACTTGCTCTCCTGAAAACTATGATGTAAATGTGCACCCACAAAAGCTAGAGGTGCGTTTTGCTAATGACAGCTCGGTTTATAGCACTATTTATCATGGCGTTAAAAGTACATTGTTGGAAAAATCAGAAATAAGGAGCTTTGAAACAGTTACAAACAAAGCCGGAGAGAAACACAGGGTACCTATTAACAATACACAGATTAACAATACTCAAAAGATGACTTTCGGTAATAGCAAAGAGCACATAGCCAATATATTTTTGCCAAAGCAAGCTACCTTATTTGAGCGTACACATGAAAATACTGTGATATCAGAGCCTAATAAGGAACACGGAACGGAAACAAATGAGCACAAGTATGAAAAAAAGGCCGAGTGTTCTACTAATCAAAACAAAATTGAAGAAATTAAATCCGTTGAAGACATTATAACAACTAAAGAAAGTAAAACGTTATTAAATTGTAAAACAGTTGAAGAAATTAAAGAAGTTGAAGAAACTGTACCTTTTGATGAAATAAGTTTGTCAACCAATAGCACATCCGTGCATGAATTATTGAGCGCATCAATAGTAGGGCAGGTCTTCGATACATATATACTATTGCAGAAAGGTGATAATCTATATATAATAGACCAACATGCTGCCCATGAGAGAATACGATATGAAACAATTAAACAAAGACGTGCGAAAAATGAAAGCTTCTCACAAATTATTCTGGAGCCTATAATAATAAAGCTTACAGCACAGGAGTTTAATTTTGTAATGGAGAAACAATCTGCCTTTCAAAGCTTGGGATTTGAGATTGAGGCGTTTGGCTCAAATACTGTGATTATAAGGAGTATACCTGATTTTTACGAAGGCAGCTTTAGTATCAATGACTTCAATGAAATATTGGATCGTTGGATACAAACCGGGTCAACCCAAAGTGATATTAGTGATGAAGCGCTTTATATGATTTCATGCAAAGGGGCATTAAAAGCCAACAGAGCTCTTTCAAAAGAAGAAATCCACGGCTTAGTAGAAAGCTTATGCGCGTTGGAAAACCCGTATACTTGTGTTCATGGGAGACCGGTTATATTAACTATGGAAAAGAAAGAATTTGAAAAGAGATTTAAAAGGATAGTGTAGCCCCGTCTGACAGTCAGATGGCGAATTTTGAATATACGTCCCACTAGGAATGTTTCAGACTGTGCAAAAACTATAATATTTGATTATGCAATCGTAAATAAGCGGCGTGGCTGCTACGATTTAAAGCGAAACATGGATTGTGTAGCTGAAGGTCGCTACACTGTTTACAAGGAGCGCAAGCGACTTAAGTAAACAGTAGTAGCACCCATGCAAGGCTTGCC
>JAAYNX010000229.1 GCA_012520615.1 Clostridiaceae bacterium
ACTAACTTTTCTTTTAAGGGTGCTGTTTATGTAAGAAGCAATGAGATCTTTTGACGGAATGGGAAGTAAATACTCTTTTTCATATTGATGTCTTTCATAAGGTGTCTGTCCAGTTGTTTGGCAAATTTCATTGTTGATGTCCTTGTTGAACTCTTTGACTATAGCTATCAAATCATCCATTGTATCAAACTGTCAATGGCATAATAAAAGTACCCACTTTTGGCGGAGAAAAATCCCCACTTTCGTTACGAGCTAGATAACTAATAATCTATACTAAAAGCGTAACAAAATGGATCTCCACAAAGGAGGAAATTTATTATGCTGGAGGTAGCAATGAAAACTACTATCAAAACACTGTACGAGAAAGGGTACAACAAATCTCAGATTGCATTAATGCTACATGTAGACAGAAAAACTGTCAGAAAAATATTAAATGAATCTAATGAGGAAAAGGAGGTTACGTGCAAGAAATATCCTTCCATGTTTGATGAGTACAGAGAATACCTTGAAATACAGATAAATAAAGATCTCTCTGTCCAACGTATATATCAGGACATTCAGAAGGAATTTGGTCTTACCTGCAGTTATTCATCACTTCGTGATTATGTAAGGAAAATTAAAAAGAAGGCACCAAAGGCGTATATGGTTCTAAATACACTGCCTGGTGAAGAGGCTCAAGTTGATTTTGGATATATAGGGATGCTAAAAGTTAATGGTAAGAGCCACAAAGCTTGGGTGTTTGTAATGACATTAAGTTATTCAAGATATATGTATATACAGATAACACTTGACCAGAGTGTAAGAACCTTTATCATGTGTCATGTTAATGCTTTTCGATATTTTGGAGGTGTCCCGGAGACCGTAAAGATTGATAATCTTAAGGCAGCCATCATTGAAGCTGATTTTTACGAACCGTTGATACAACGTACATATGCATCTTTTGCCGAGCATTACGGTTTTTTACCAAATCCATGCAGAGTTTATACACCAACGGATAAGGGAAAGGTTGAATCAAATGTTAAATATGTTAAGGATAACTGCTTTAAGGGAAGGGAGTTATCCGACATAAGTGAAGCAAATACATTTTTAAAGGAATGGTTGGATAATACAGCTAATAGACGCAAGCACGGTACAACCGGGAGAATTCCATATGAAGTTTTCTGTGAAAAAGAAAAAAAGATATTACAACCTCTTCCAGTAGAAGACTTCGTATTTACCAATTCATCACCAGCGACAGTTTGGACTGACTGCCATATATCATATAAAGGAAACTATTATTCAGCTCCACATGAATATATAGGCTGTGATGTTCAAGTTATTGAGGTAAACAATCTCATAAAGATTTATTACATGGGAAAAGAAATTGCCCTTCACGTCTTTGCTGCAGACATGAAAGGCGAACACATTACGGATAAAAAACATTACCCATCAAGTAAAACTATAACACAGGAAGAGATGTTGTCAAACTATCGTGATAAGATGTTTGTGTCAAGCAATCGTGGGCAATTTATTTATTTTTCCAATAGTAAGAATATACCAGTGTTCTAATGGACTATATTTAACCTTGTTTACCGCATTTATTCCACGGTCCCCTTGATAATG
>JAAYNX010000184.1 GCA_012520615.1 Clostridiaceae bacterium
GAATAATGATTTTTATGAGCTTGATTCGGTCATATTAGCCACCGGCGGGATCTCGTATCCAATGACCGGTTCCACCGGCGACGGCCATAAAATGGCCCAAAAATTAGGCCATACCGTAACCGATCTGAAGCCGTCACTTGTGCCGCTAGAGGTCTGCGAAGAATGGGCCCCCAATCTACAGGGATTAACTTTAAGAAATGTTGGGCTTACAGCTTTTGATAATAAGAATAATAAAGTATATTATGAGCAAGGTGAAATGCTGTTTACACATTTTGGAGTGTCAGGACCTATGATTTTAAGCGCCAGTCGACATGTAATGGATTGCGGTTACAAAGGAGCATATTTCTTAATTGATTTAAAGCCTGCTCTTGATGAAGAAACTTTGGATCAGCGTCTGCAAAGAGACTTTGCTAAGTATTCAAGAAAACAATTCGGAAATTCGCTATCAGATCTACTTCCCAAAAGCCTGATACCGGTCTTTATAGACCTGTCAGGGATTTCGTCCGAAAAGCCTGTGCATCAGATAACAAAGTCTGAGAGAAAAGAGCTTGTAAAGCTTCTTAAAGGAATAAAACTAACCGTTTCAAGGCCTCGTCCTGTAGAGGAAGCAATAGTGACCGCCGGGGGAATCTCAACCAAAGAAATTAACCCGTCTACTATGGAGTCCAAGCTTATTAAGGGCTTCTATTTTTCCGGTGAGTTAATTGATGTAGATGCCTATACCGGAGGATTCAACCTTACCATTGCCTTTTCAACCGGCTATATAGCAGGAAGCAATGCGTGAAAACGGCGGCGTAGGCTACTAAGACAGGGTAAGACAGGGGACGGTTCCGTGTCTTACTCTTGGACAGGACACGGAACCGTCCCCTGTCTTACTGCCAGGATGACAATTGAAGGTATCATTTACAACGTATATGGGAAAACTCTTTTGTATGCTTAACTGCAAAACTTAGGAGTGAACTTATGAACGGTGTCTTAAAAGTTTCGGCATGTCTGATGTTATCAGCGCTAATAACCATCCAGCTTTTGCTTGTTTCGCCTTATAGAGTAAGTCTTACCGATGATACCATTAATGGAAGAGTACTAAAATTATATGAGTCAGTTATTAGTAAAGGAACAATAATATTAGATTCCATGGGAGATTATGAGCCCAATACGGCATATATTATCATTAACGGTGAGCCGCAGAAATTGGTTGATACATTTCCTGTGGAGCTAAATCTTAGTGATGGCGATGTTGTGGAGATACAATTAAAACAGGGAGTAAATCCTTTCTATGTGTTCTTATTATCCCGTAAAGGGTCTATTAATACTAACCTTAAGGGAAGCTCAACTGTTATTAAACCGGGAATTAATATGTTATTCCGTGTTATGGATAATAAGCTCTTAAAATGAAGCTGAATTTTTGCTGTCTTTAGATAATTCATGTTAGAATATTTAAAGATGGTTCTTGTTTCGAGAGATTACATGAAATATAATCTATAGGAGTCAAGTATTATACCTGTTCGAATTAGAATTAGTTTGCGGGGGGATTTGGCGTGGATAGTGTAAATATGCAAAATGGTAGCAAGGATGTTGTAAAAGCAGCGATAATGATGTCACTGACCGGTGACAGGGGAGAGGAAAAAGCATTAAAAAGCCAACTGGCCAAAAGCGGAATAAAAACTGCGGCAGTTGATTATGGCGGTGAATTCATTAATTCGGTAATGAAAATTGTGGAAAGAGCCGTAGTTTCTTCTAAACGCGAAGGCGTAATTAAAGAATACCATAATGAGGAAGGTGCGGTAGCTGGAGCTGCAAGAGAAGCATTGTCCCAGGTTATGCCAAAGGCATTAGGATTAAATGTAGGCGGGAAAATTGCCGTAGCTCGTTCCGGGGAACACGTAGCAGTATCTGTATTTTTTGGTATAGGTCTTCTGCATTTAAACGAAATTGCTATAGGAACAGGACATAGAGTAGTTTAGCAGGGGGTATATATGAAATCAATGCAAATTGCTATAGATGGGCCTTCGGGTGCGGGGAAAAGCACCATGGCCAAACTCATTTCTCAAAAATTAGGCATTATGTATTTGGATACGGGAGCTATGTATAGAACCTTGGCTTTAAAAGCTATCCGGTTGAATATTGATACCCAGGACAGTAATAAAGTTACAGAGCTATTATCTGATTTTAATATTAGTATACAGTATGAAAATGGCAGCCAGAAAGTTATTCTAAATCATGAGGATGTTTCTTATAAAATACGTTCTGATGAAGTATCTATGGGTGCTTCGAATGTATCTGCAATTCCTGCTGTAAGAAAGCGTCTTGTAGAGCTTCAACAGGAAATGGCAAGCAATACTTCGGTTGTTATGGACGGACGGGATATAGGAACACATGTACTTCCCAATGCAGACGTAAAGATTTTTTTGACAGCCAGTGTTGCCCAGCGGGCTCTAAGACGGTATAATGAACAAAAAGAAAAAGGTATTCTGAAGAAGAGTCTCGATGAAATAGAAAAAGAAATTGAAATCC
>JAAYNX010000157.1 GCA_012520615.1 Clostridiaceae bacterium
AAAGTGATATTTAGGCAATTAGGAAATGAATATGAAGAGGCAATGTATATTGCAGAAGAAATAAATGAAGTAGTAAAAAAAGGAAAATATTCATATAATGATATAGCATGTTTGTATAGAACCAACGCACAATCACGTGTATTTGAAGAAAAATTCATGCGTGAAAATATTCCTTACAAAATTATTGGTGGTCAAAACTTTTATCAAAGAAAAGAAATAAAGGATTTAATTGCATATTTAAAAACAGTTGATAATGGGAAAGATGATGTTGCGGTAAAAAGAATTATTAATGTTCCAAAGCGTGGAATTGGTGCAACTACAATAAATAAAATTCAAACTTTTGCAGATGCTAATAATATTAGTTTTTATGATGCATTGTTGAACAACAACGCTATGGAAATACTTGGTAGAAGTGCCACAAAAGTTAAACCGTTTGTGGATTTTATTCAAAGACTTCGTGCAGAAAATGAATATGGAAAAATATCTGATTTAATGGAAATTATTTTAAAGGATACAGGTTATGTTTCTGAACTAGAATTAGAAGATACAGATGAAGCTAGAGGAAGAATTGAAAATATAAATGAATTTTTTAGTAAAATAGTAGATTTTGAGGAGAAACATGAAAAGCCAATTTTAAGTGAGTTTCTTGAAGAAGTCGCACTTGTTGCTGAAATTGACAACCTAGATGACAGCAAAAACTATGTTGTTTTAATGACAATACATAGTGCAAAAGGACTTGAATTTCCTAAAATATTTTTATGTGGTATGGAAGATGGAGTTTTTCCAAGTTATATGACAATATCAAGTGATGATAAAACAGAAGTAGAGGAAGAAAGAAGATTAAGTTATGTTGCAATAACTAGAGCAATGGATAGTCTTACAATTACATGTGCAAAAATGAGAATGCTTCGTGGAGAAACACAATATGGAAAAGTATCAAGATTTATTAAAGAAATTCCAAGAGATTTGCTGGATACAAATGTTTCTGCGGAAAAGATGTCTTTGAAAAAGGGAGTGTTAAAACCATCCTCATCGTCAAATGCAAAACCAATTTTTTCAGCAAAGCCATATGAAACAAAACAATATAAAGTAACTAAAGAAGATAATTTAGAATATGGAATAGGAGATACTGTAAAACATATTAAGTTTGGGATAGGACAGGTTATCTCCATAACAGAAGGTGGACGCGACTATGAGGTAACAGTGGATTTTATTACAGCAGGTCAGAAAAAAATGTTTGCATCATTTGCAAAATTAAAAAAAATGTAGTACACTAGATGTATCCAAAAAAAGGAAGCGACTGTGAAGCAGGCATTTACTTTTTTTGGATACATCTAGCGAAAGACGAAAAGCAAGCAAAGCTTGCGAAAGCCTCGAAGAGGCGGAAGTCTTGAGGTAAGCAAGGAAGCGACTGAAAAAAAAGGAAGCGACTGTGAAGCAGGCATTTACTTTTTAAGCTATGTAATAAAATGTGATTAATCGGAGGCATTTCCGAATATAATAATAAATATTCGCAGTTGCGAAGGAAAGGTTGTGCAAATATGGATAGACTTGAGAATCTCATTAATGTTTCTAAACTTAACAATCTACTTAATAAGCAGGAAAAAGAAGAAAAGAAAAAGAAGAAGTGTTGTAAAGTATTTGTCATTATTGGTATTGTTGTTGCATTAGCAGTAATTGGATATGGTTTATACAAATATTTTAAACCAGATTGTCTTGAAGATTTTGATGATGAAGACTTTGATGATGACACATTTGAAGAAGATTTCCTTGATGACGAAGAGGAAGAATAATTGTGAAGTTGATATGATAGAATGGCTATCGTGTAAAAACGATAGCTATTTATTTGAGCAAAAATGAAGTAGAATCTTGAATAGAACAGGGGAATGTTTTATATAGATTTGAAAAGAAAAAACGGAGGAATGAGTTGAAATGAATGAAAAAAATTCAGCAGGAAAGCAGTTATTGTTATTATTTTTAGGCATATTAATGTGCTGTGGTGGACTATTTTTATTTTCCAGACAAGTAGATGTAAAGGTGTACGAGTTTGGAAATATGTATGGACATTGGGGATTATTTAGTGGAAAAGGAATTCCAGGAGGAATGGTGGTAATTCCTTTAATAATAGGAATTGTTGTATGGGTAATATTTCCAAAAAGTTTTGCAGGAAAACTTATAACAATTCTTGGCGGATTATTTATTATTTTAGGAATTATTTCATCAGTTAATCTTGTTTTCAGAAAGACAACATTGTATGAATTTATTCTTATGATTGTACTTATTTTTGGAGGTGGAGCATTAGCATTAAGAATTTTATTTATGCCTGATGTGAATGTGGAGAAAGATAAAAAGAAAAATAAAATAGATGAGATAAATGATAGATTCAACTAAAAAGTAAAGATACATAAAAATTATAATACTGACATAAGACTAGTTCTTTTGTCAGTATTTTTATGTTATAATGTGAAAATAGTTTTATATTAGGAATGGAGAAATGAAATGAAAAAAGGACAGGAATATATAGGAGTTATCGATGAATTGGTTTTTCCAAATAAAGGAATTGTTCATTATGCAGAAGAAATAAATGGAGTAAAAACAGTTGTACCAGTTACAATTAAAGGTACTTTATCAGGTCAAAAAGTAAGATTTCAAATAAGTAAAAAACGTTCTGGAAAATGTGAAGCAAGACTTGTGGAGGTATTGGAAAAATCTAATTTAGAAGATAGAGTTCCTCCTTGTAAGCATTTTGGCGTATGCGGTGGTTGCACTTATCAAAGCATGAGCTATGATAATCAATTAAATTTAAAGAAAAAAATGGTAAAATCTATTTTAGATGGTGTAATAAAAGATGATTATGATTTTGAAGGAATTATAGGTAGTCCAGAAGAATTTTATTACAGAAACAAAATGGAATTTTCTTTTGGAGATGAATGTAAGGGTGGAGATTTAGCTCTTGGTTTACACAAAAAGGGAAGTTTTTATGATATTGTTACAACCTCAGAATGTAAGATTGTAAATGAAGATTATAATATGATTTTAGAAACTATTTTGAAATTTTTCAAAGAAAAGCACACACCTTTTTATCATAAAATGACTAAAGAAGGATATCTTAGACATTTGCTTGTAAGACGAGGAGTTAGTACAGGTGATTTAACAGTAAGTCTAGTTACAACATCAACAATTGATATGGATTTATCTGAATTAACAGAAAGACTTTTAGCCTTAAATATATCAGGAAAAATTGTTGGAATAATGCATATTTTTAATGATGGTTTGGCTGATATGGTAAGAAGTGATAAAACAGAGGTATTATTTGGTACAGAATTTTTCTATGAAGAAATTCTTGGATTGAGATTTAAGATTTCTACGTTTTCATTTTTTCAAACCAATTCTCGTGGAGCAGAAAAATTATATGAGAAAGCAAGAGAATATGTTGGTGATACAAAAGACAAATTAATATTTGATTTATATAGTGGAACTGGAACCATAGCACAAATGTTAGCTCCAGTTGCAAAAAAAGTTATTGGTGTTGAAATTGTTGAAGAGGCTGTTGAATCAGCAAAAGAAAATGCAAAGTTAAATGGTCTTTCTAATTGTGAATTTATTGCAGGCGATGTATTAAAGGTTATAGATAATATTGAGGAAAAACCAGAGCTAATTGTTTTGGACCCACCAAGGGATGGAATTCACCCTAGAGCTCTAGAAAAAATTATTAGATATGGTGTAAATCGAATTGTATATATTTCATGTAAACCAACATCTTTAGCAAGAGATTTAGAAGTATTAATTGCAAGAGGATATAAAGTTGAAAAAGTTTGTGCTGTTGATATGTTCCCAGAGACTGTACATGTGGAGACGTGCGTACTTTTGTCCCACAAAAATTCGTAAACATCTCCACCGTTCTTATAAACCGGAAAATTGAATAAAATTGATTTCAGAGGTAGCTCTGATTCATCACATGGGAAAATCTCTATTTCTTTGATTAGTGAAGAAATTAGAGATTTTTTCTCTTCATCGCTGATTTTGTCATACACCTTTTCAAAGTTTGCCAACAGGGTGTAGATGTTCTCTAAAGTAATGGCATCCTGTTCCACAGCCTTGCGGCGTAGCTTGACGTCCTCGATTTTTTCTTCAAGCTCTACAATAACATCGTACAGTCCATCAAGTCGGAGCGTCATATCGTGAAGCTTACGTTCTCTAAAACGAGTATCCTCCGGCAAGCTGTCAATTTCATTTTCAAGACGAGTTTTATTCAAATCGACTTCTCGCAGTTTGATTTCATAATTTTTCAGCTCTCTATCAAGAGTAGAGGTATCAATTTGTTTTCCTATTTTTGATTTAACCTCTGTTGCAAAATCTTGATTTTTAATCAACTCTCTAATTGCTTCAATAACAAGTGGCTCAATATCCGTTTTCTTTAGCATTGCTTTGTAATCACAGCTTTTACCTCTGGCGGTACGAGCTTTACTGCATACATAATAGTAAATTTCTCTATAGGTACCGTCTTTGTTTGTCCATGCGTGTTTGTTGGTATACATCGGACCGCCACATTTAGGACATTTTAAAATGCCACTTAACAAATGTGCTCTGTCCCGACCTATTTTTGATGGGGCTTTCACACCAGTTATTACACGCTTTTCATGTGCCTTTTGCCAAAGTTCTTCACTTATAATAGCTTCGTGCTGACCATCTGCAAGAATGTATTCCTCTTGATGTACTTGGCGGTATTCATTTTTACTACCTTTGACTTTTTCTCTTGTTCGTCTGCCAAAAGCGATTTTCCCAGAGTACACAGGGTTGTCGATTATCATTCTGACAAAATGCGTACTCCATTGTGAAAGAGTACCATTGGCACGTTTGATTTTTTGGATACCCTGCAAATTAAGATAGTTTGCAATTTTATAAAATCCCATATTACCATTTACATATTTATCAAAGATAATTCGTATCGCTTCTGCTTCATTTTCTTGGATATAGAGCTGCTTGTCTTTGAGGTAGTAACCATAGGGAGCAAACCCACCGTTCCATCCACCTTGACGAGCCTTTTCTTTTCGTCCGTTCATTGTCTGCTCTATGATATTTTCACGCTCTATTTCTGCAACGGCAGACAATACTGAAATCAAAAGCTTTCCGCTTGTTTGCGAGGAATCAATTCCTTCCTCAATGCAAATTAAGTTTGCACCAAAGGATTGAACATGTTCCAAAGAATTTAAAATATCGGCTGCATTTCTACCAAAGCGAGAGAGCTTATAGACTAAGATATAGTCAATCTCTAACCCATTTTCAATATCACCAAGCATCTGTTTAAATGCGGGTCTGCCCTCAATGGACTTGCCGGACTTGCCTGCATCTTCATAAATATTTACGATTTCCATTTCTTCTCTATCTGCAAATCGCTTTAAGCTATTTTTCTGTCCGTCCAAGCTGAAGCCGTCAACCTGCATTTCGGTACTTACACGTGGGTAAAGTACACATTTTTTTCCACTCCTATTCATAGTAGTTAACCTCCAATATATTATTGGAAAATATCTTTAATTCTCATGATTTATCTCATTTAAAACTTCTGCACCATGCTTTTCAATAATCTGAGAAAGTACATTAATAAAATCCTGATATGCTTTGGTTTTCTCATAAGAATTAGGCGGTGCAGCAGACGTATCAGTAGGATTAGATATATTTTTGATATTTTCCATTCGCAATCACCTCCAAGTGTATTGCTTATATAAAGTATAAGCATAGATAACATTTATGAAAAGTTTGTCGTTTCATTATTTATAGTAAAACCAAGCACACCGCAAATTTTCATAAAACAAAAATGCGGTGCGGTTAGTTTTATCTGTTTGCCGTATTTGCCACGCTCCCCGACAAAGGGGATATTTTGAGTTGCTGTTGGCACAGCTATCATAGCCCCACAGTACCGTATGTGCTTGTCCCAAAAGCCACGCATACTGCAGGAACTCCCCCTCAAGTCTGTGGGAGGTCGTGAGAAAGTATCATTATCCCTTATGTGTGTTATTGCGGCGAACGTACCACCGTTCGGTCTAATGGCTGCATTTATCGCTCCGACTGCTGTAATACCCATGCTCATAAAGGCTCTCATCAATTATTTGGTTTCCTATTTTGGCAAGTGTGTTACAGCGGCCATCATGGCGATGCCCATTATATCGCTTTGCTTTTCAGCCACATAAGTTTCGTACTCAAAATATCGTATATTCGATTGTCAAGGAACATGGGGAAGATTATACCTCCCTCTATATACCCTGACTTTTTTCCTTGTGAAACGGAACGTGATTTAGAAAAAACTTTTTAAATATTTTTCTATGGTATGTAAACCTCTTTCTATTCCAATACGGACAGCTTTTTCACTTACGCCTTCTGCTTTAGCAATTGCTGATTTACTCATGCCCATAAAATAATGAGCATAGATTCGCTTTGCCTGCTTGTCCGGCAGAGAAGCAATGGCAGCGTGAAGTTGCTGGCTTGTAAGCTTACGTTCGTAAATCTCATCGAGCGAGAGAGAGACAAACAAGATGTTGTGCTCAATTCCATCGCCACGGTCAAGAGAGTAATGAGCTTTGTAACGGTATTTCTTTCTCTCATATGCTGATTCAGCTCTTACAAATTCCTCAAAGACAGCTAATAGCTCATCAGTCACTTCTACAAAGGTGTCTTGTGTGTAGTAAGGGTAATAATCTTTCAGATTAATTGTTTTCATGGTTTTTACCATCCTTTCGATTTTTTGGTTTGCTGAAGTCGAAAGGACAGCGGTGGAGAACGGCAGCGAGGCTCTATAAACGCAAAAATGCCCGACTGAAAATACAGTCGGGCATAAGTGGAAATATTAACCTTTACTTGATGATGTGTGTGTTCATATTGAAAGCCGTAATTTCCCGCTGGTGGGTGTAGGCTTTTTTTGATGAATAGAAATTAGGTGGAGTATGAGAGTTAAAAATAAACACAGCGATACCTCCTTGATACCGCCGTGTCTACAAAAAAGGGCAACACCCTCCGTTTGTCCAATTTTTCAAAAGGAAAACGGCGGCCTTGCGTTAAATGCGAGTTTCATATTACAAGTCTATTTTCTTCCTCTAAATTGTTTTTTTAGAAGTGACTCTTGTATCAAATACTGCCTGTATGAACCTATCACTTGCGTTTTTTTTTCGTCACTGACATACTGTAAAAAGCACTTAAATAATATTATCCATTCCTCATATGCTATTGCAGAGGTCTGATAATTTGATATTTCATGTCTTATTCTCAGTTCTTTTAATTGCCTGTACGAAAAAATCTTTTTGGAAAAGGTTCTATTATTTTTATAACAATAGCAAATAAAATCACGATATAGCTCAAATTCTCTCATGGTAAATTCGTCAAGTTTGCGCTTTTGAATGTGCAACAAAACAATATCCACATTTGGTTTTGGGGAAAAATCATTGCGAGAAAATCGGTGCACAATCATCATATTGAATTTGGGTTTAAGCAAAAGAGATTTTAATGTAGTTTCCATTGCCCCACAATATTTTATAGCTGCCTGTTTTTGTAATATTAAATAAGCATCAAGGGGCGGATTTTTTGCTTGTGTAATCTTATTAAGAATATCTGATGTAATAAAAAAAGGTATATTAGAAAAAATCTTATAGCTCCTTTCCGGTAAAGGTAATTCCATAAAGTCACCATGAAGCAAAGCAAAACGTTTTTCATTGCTGAACTGTTTTTTAAGATACAATATGTTTTTTTCATCCAGCTCAACAGCAGTAACTCTGCAACCACGGTCAAGTAATGCTTTTGTTATAATTCCTTTTCCTGCTCCAATATCAAGCACCTCATCATTTGAATTGATGTTTGACTGTTGAAGTAATCTATTTATGAGCATTGCATTAATCAAGTAATTTTGAGAAAAATGGATGGGTAATGAATGATTAATCTCTCTATTTTTTCCAACCAAAAAAACACCTCCACTCTGGAAGAATATCTAAAATTGCACAATATAATTTAATATATCTTTAGCATACCATTCAGGGCTGGAAATTGATTCCTCCTTCTTGTTTGGCAAAAGAAGAAGCGCCATAAGCTATCAACAGCTTAGGCGCTTTAGTGTTATTCAGTCGATTGTCGTGAATATACAATTTTCTGTATAGTTTTTTCTGCCAAAAAGTACTTTTGAGCTAATTCGGACACGGTTAATCCATTTTGATGTTCAAGCCTTATTTGGTGGTTACGAGATGACACCAATTGCTTAGTGTCCGTATTGCTTCCCCATGATTTACGGTTATCTGCTTTTTTGGGAATATAGACCTTAACACCGTCAACATATTCTTGGATTTGCTCGACAATTTCTTTTGGCAAAACGTCATATATATTAATATAGCTCATTTTGCATCTCCTAATCACTCTATGTTATTTAGGATTAG
>JAAYNX010000080.1 GCA_012520615.1 Clostridiaceae bacterium
ACTCCTGGCAATTATAAACAGATTCGCTGCTCCAGTCTATCAGCAACGATTCTTCGGTTAAATTTATCTCTGCATAAAAATCATTTATGCCTTTTGGCTCCCTATTATTATCATAAGAAAAACTTTCTTCTGTCACCGCCGTATCAAAGGTTTCAAGTCCTCCCGAATCAAGGTATACTTCAAGCTTAAGATGATATCGGTCGTAACTTGAAAGTGATGAAAGCGGGACTTTAACCGATGTAGTTGTGTTTGAAGACCCAGAGCCTTTTAGTAATTCCTTTTGACCTGTTACGGTATTATTTTCATTAGTTATTGCAGCAGAAACAATATATTCAAAATCTGAATTATCTATATACGAAACATCAAAACTGATATTGGCAGCTTCATTTTCTATAGATTCTACTATAAATCTTTCGATTCTTACTATTTCAGCATAAGGTGCATAAGTTATTTCAAGTGTTGGGTTTGAAAGTTTATCATATTCAATAGTCCAATCTCCCGGCATAGCGTTTGAAATCATATAGTAAATAACACCTTCTGTATATTCCACCGATATTTTATTATCGGGAACACCGTCATAGTATTTCTCACCATCCGGTCCAATAAAGCTGATTACAGGCACCTCCGAACTGTATGATACACTAATAGCCATGTTTCTGGTTTCATTGATTGTAAATAAAACTTTGCTCCTAAGCTCAGCTGAGACTGTAACCGATGCTGTAAAAAGCAAAACTATCGCAATAAACAGTAAAACTAAAACTTTCCTGCTATTTTTTATATGGCTCATAATAATTTCCTCCCGGTTTAATAAGTGCTATGTCTGTTAAGTAATGGATTACCCGTCATTCAGTATTTGCCGGTGTTTGAGGTACCGTAATTAAACTACACTGTTTCAACTCCAAAATCCAATCCGGCCCCTTTAGTCCATACTAAATAAATCTCTTTTGATTTATCCTTGCTTTTGTAGGCACGGGTTTTTACAACAAATGCAATCTCTCCGCTGTGATTTTCGTATATTCCGATTAATGCTTCACCCTGTGAATAGAAGCTCTCTTTAAATGCCCACCATTTTAGTTCCAAATCGCATACACCGGTCACGGTAACTCCAATCAGTTTGTTAGTCACAGACAAATCCGTTGTCCCGGATAAATCTATATCGCAATTATTGGATTCCCATATAATACCCAACATTAAATTGGCATGTAACCCTCTTACCTCTTCATTGTCCATATTTAGCAAAAGATTTGAATATTCAAAATTACCTGCCTCGATCAATGCTTTTGCCAATGTTATTTCATTGAACAATTCGACATCGGTTGAAACACTTATGTATTTCTTGCCAGGGCTAAAGGCAAGCTTGGCATCATCCAGCTTAAGAACACTTACGTCATCTACCCATTTCTCCAATTTCGGTAATACCGAACTGACTGTGGCGGTGCTTACGTCCATACTTCCTTCAAACTTCAAGGATGATATATTTTTGATATCTATATCTGTAACTCCGAGCATAAAATCGCTGATGGTAACCGGTACGCCGCTTATTGTGGTATTAATTTTTTTATCCGCGTATAATCTGAACTCTTTGGGAACAAGGTTTCCATCCCACTTAAGCGAGAACCCTATTCCCTTTGCATTTAGAAATAATACTTTGGTAGTGTATTTAATGTAATACTCATTTTTTATAGTATTGATTTTTACATCGAAACTGTTTGGAGAAAAATACATGGGCATTGCACCAAAATTGAACTGTGTATAGGTTTTGGTATCACTCTTGGATTCATATTCCAAATTGATTCCGATGTTTTTGGAGGTTAACAGGCATTGGAACTCTATCTCAAAAGAAAAAGGTTTTTTTGTTTTATCAGTCTTTAACACTGTGTCCTGGAACGGAAATTCAGTATTAAACTTATTGACATCCAATACAATGCGGTCAGGATACAGCATAAATCCCGGGGCGTGAAATTTAAAGGCATCGGTAAGATAAATAATCGGTATAACTGCGGCATCAACCCTGTAATCATCGCTGGTAGGTTTATTTGTGGTGTCATTATGCAGATTCAAATTACCCAAAGGGGGCAGGTCAACAACCATATTTTTACTTGCTAAATATGACGACAAACCTTCACTGGTACCCGGATAATACTTGATATATCCGCCAAAGCTATCTGTCATTTGTATTTTTTCCGATTCCAAATCGCCGGTGAGTATTATTTCGTCACTGAAGCGCAACCAGCCGTTTAGAGTGACATAGCCTGATAATGTTGTTACATTTCTATCCTCTACCTTGGTATACGATGTAAATACATAAGGACCAAACTTCGTGGTTTTTTCACTTCCCTGTGTGGC
>JAAYNX010000150.1 GCA_012520615.1 Clostridiaceae bacterium
AATGCTCCATCCGAATCCTTCCATATTTCATCCGCTATATGCTCATCTGCATATGGGTTTTCTAGGTTCGATCGTTTAACAAGCTCCGCCATTTCTATAGCAGATAAGCGATTTCCCAAAGGATCAGTATAGCACCCTTCTCTCCTTGGTGAGACATAGTCTATAACACCAAGCTTAAGCCCCCAACCGTTAGCT
This sequence comes from Clostridiaceae bacterium, assembly GCA_012520615.1. Classification (GTDB taxonomy): domain Bacteria; phylum Bacillota; class Clostridia; order DSM-8532; family DSM-8532; genus DTU059. The sequence continues at coordinate 196 of JAAYNX010000150.1, forward strand.
ATATCAACCATTTTATCATAATCTTGGACATTTCCCTTTGTTATAGTGGTTTTAACCTCAACAGTAATACCTTCTGCCAACAGTTCTTCTATAGCCCTGCAAACCTTGTTAAAGCCTTCCCCCATACCACAAACCTTTTCATATGTATCTTCCGATGCACCATATAAGGTAATGCTTATCCTAGACGGAGGTATTTTCCCAAACCATTTGGCTAATTCCGGCGTTATAAGTGTTCCGTTAGTGAACACAACAACCCTCATACCAAGTTGTGTAATGTTTTCATATATCTCTTTAAAGTCCTTTCTTAGAAGAACTTCACCGCCGGTGAGAGTTGTAAATAATGCACCCTCATCTCTTATTTCCTCAGCCAGTTTAATCCACTGGGCTGTTGTCAGTTCGCTATTAATCGCTTCTTTGCTCCCAGCTGATTGGCAAACATAACACATCTTGCATCTTAAATTGCATCGCGCTGTTAACTCCAAAGACCCGGCGAGGGGGATTCTCCTTTCTGATGCGCTCTTTATTAAATCCCCGGTGAGCTTTGTCCATGTAAGGGACATTGGCCTATCAACTCCTTTTGGGTTTTATTTCACTGTTCTCATTAGAAGCTATTACAATGAAGCGATTATTCCCTATACTAACATATAATAACATATTGTTGAGAAACAATAAACATAAAAGTCTATTTTTAAACAAAAAATTCTATAATTTTATTTTATATCAAGCCATTTGAATAAATTGATGTATCCATCGATTTTTTCTGTATCAGGAATTTTTTGTTCAAAACTTAAATCTTTTCTCATGATAGCGTTTATAATCCTATGAACCCATGCAACCGGAAGAAGAAGACCGCACTTTTTTGCATAGGCATACGACGGACTTAATTTGGATCTGGATGGGAAAACATATCTCAGATGAAATTTGCTCGTATCACCTTTAGTATTTAACGCATCCATGGCCAATGATCTATTTATTGCACTATTCAAGCTTTTCCCGCCAAATACCCCGGCCTCTAATATTGTTTCAGTCAGCTTTTCAATATGCTTTTCGTTTACTCTGTTTTTCTCAATGATACTTTGCGGAATTTCAAGCTTAAAGAAATTATTGCAGATAATTAATAATGCCTCAACAAAATTTCCAATGCCATACTCATTTGCTTTCTCCAAAAATTTATCCCAGTCCAGTGTAGCTGCGGCTTTTTTTACTAATAAGGCAAAATCGGATACCTGTCTTAATCCGAATCCTCCCTTGCCAAAATGATTGGTCATGTGGATGCAACAGTATAGCAAATGATTAAAATCCGATGGAATTAAAAAAGTCATATTCTCAGCAGTAAAATATGTGACATCATTCCATATATCTTGATTGAGCCCTATTGCTTGCTTACGCCTTGTCTCGGTAACAAGAGAAGTATGTAATTCGATATAGATATAGCGTTTATGGAAGAAACTTATATGTTTTGGATCCTCTTTTGTTGCCTTTTGGTATCCAACGCCTTGTATGATCTTTGATGCCTCATCCAGATACTGCCTATCTATTAGAAGATCCATATCTCCCATAGTTCTCAATTCCGGTTTAGGATAAAGGTTTTTAAAATACAGTCCTTTTAGAGCCAAAACAGGTATGTTTGCTTTCCTGAGCCTTTCAAACAATTCACCAATAACCTCAAACCTCTCATAAAAAAAGAGAAAACTGCTCATAGTCTCATTTTTCCACGCTGCAAACAAATCAGGATTGACTGTGCTCCCATTTTTATATGCTTGTTCAAAAATTATATGGTGAATCTGGTGTGCAACAGCTTCGTCAAAAAGCTGTTGCCACTCTTGCGGCAACAGCTCTACATTTGATGAAGGAGAACAATTTATAGATGAAGAAAGTAGGTCTATTAATCCGGTATCAACCTTATTCATATTTATTCCTCCAAACTATATGGTTGCAGCAACCTCACCAATGGTCAGATTTACATGATTTTCCTTATAGCTACCCTGTCCCATTCCATAATACATGAAGCCTAGAGATTCCATACTTTCATGCCTGTAAATATTTCTCATATCAAAGAAATATGGTTGTTTTAGTAATGTCTTTACCCTGGCCAGATCCAACTTTCTGAATTGGTTCCATTCGGTTATTATTATTAATGCATCACATTCTTCAATCGCTTCATACTCATTTTCGCAATAGGTGATTTTATCGTTTATATCAGCAAGCCATTTTTTTGCTTCATTGCTAGCAATGGGATCATATGCTTTAAACCTTGCCCCTTTTTTTGCAAGCTCATTAAGTATTGTTATTGATGGAGCTTCTCGCATATCATCAGTATTAGGCTTAAATGCTAATCCTAATATTGCTAATTGCTTGCCCGATAAATCTCCCATTGCATCTTCAACTTTTTTTGCAGCAATTAACTTTTGATTTTCATTAGCTATAACTGTTTGTTCAATTAGGGTTACCGGTGCGCCATACTCTTTCCCTATTTCTGCAAGTGCTCTGGTATCCTTAGGAAAGCAGCTACCTCCAAAACCAGGTCCGGGATGTAAAAACTTAGGACTGATTCTACCATCTCTGCCCATTGCTCTGGCTATATCCTGAACGTTTGCGCCGACTTTTTCTGAAAGATTTGCTATTTCATTTATGAAAGTAATTTTCATTGCTAAAAAAGCATTGGCCGAATATTTTATCAATTCCGCAGTTTCTATATTTGTTTCAATAAAAGGTGTTTCATTAAGATATAACACGCTGTAAACATGCTTCATATATTCCAGAGCTTTTTTTGATTCTGTGCCTAAAACCACTCTGTCAGGATGAGTAAAGTCATGCACGGCAGAACCTTCTCGTAAGAACTCAGGGTTGGACACAACATCAAATTCATATTGCACGCCCCTCTTTTCTAGCTCTTCCAAAACCCATTGTTTTACTTTCTGACCTGTTCCAACAGGTACGGTACTCTTATTTACGATTACTTTATAGTCGTTCATGTACCTCGCTATATCTCTGGCAACGGACTCAACATATTGCAAATCCGCGCTTCCATCTTCTTTTGATGGAGTACCAACCGCAATAAATATTATATCGCTTTCATCAACAGCTTTTTTAATATCGGTTGTAAAGAAAAGACGCTTATAGTAATGGTTTCTTTCTACTATTGAGTCCAAACCGGGCTCATATATAGGGATAATTCCCTTATTTAATTTTTCAATCTTCTTCGAATCATTATCTACGCAAGTAACTTTTAGTCCAAAATCAGAAAGACAGGCACCAGAAACTAAACCGACATATCCGGTGCCTACAACGGC
>JAAYNX010000046.1 GCA_012520615.1 Clostridiaceae bacterium
CGGTAAAAAGTTTAATTTACAGGATATGAACAAGAGTATTCTTCTCCATCAGGATTTGGGCTTTGGGCCTGACGCAGTAGATTATAAGAACAGGCTTTCATGGCCTTCAGCCGCCAAGGAGGCTATTAAAGCTAAAATAAAGACCGAGACATTGTCTGAAGAAATGAGAATTTTATACGTTGCTCTAACAAGAGCACGTGAAAAACTTATTATAACAGGCTCGGTAAGTAACCTTAAAAATGCCCTGAACCGCTGGATATCTACATCGAATACCAAGGATAAAAAACTTCCTGATTATGAAATGCTTAAGGGTAAGAATTACCTTGATTGGATAGTACCTGCTATTCTACGACACAGATCTTGTGAAGAACTCCGTGAAATGGCTTTGGACGGTAATGAGTTTAAAGGGTTGTTAATAGATGATTCATCTCTCTGGAATATAAGGATTTGGCATAAAAACGATATAATCGTAAACAATAATTTTGATGAATTACAGGATAAAGAATTTTTTGATTGGCTTGAAAATCCCATAGCCGTATCGGATAACGGTAAGATAAATTCTAACACTGCTAATATAGATGAAATTAACAGAAGACTGAGTTGGAAATATAAATACGAGAGGGCAGCTTATATTCCTGCCAAGGTATCTGTTACAGAGTTAAAAAGGAGATTCGAGAACCAATCAACTGAGGAAAGTACATCCATGTCGTTTTTTTCTGCGCCCCTCGTTAAAAAGCCCATGTTCTTGGAAGAGCAGAAGGGATTAAACGCAGCGGAAAAAGGGACCATAATTCATTTTATAATGCAGCACTTGGACTTAGACGAAATAAAGATGAATTCTGCAATAAATTATTCAAATACTATAAGTAATCAAGTTAATAAGATGGTAGCTAAAGATCTTTTGACGGTAAAGCAGGCAGAGAGTATCGACACCGGAATGATAGTGAGCTTTTTTAATTCTGAGTTAGGCAAGAGAATGTTAACGTCAAAAAGAATAAACCGTGAAATACCCTTTAATATTGCAATTCCCTTTGATGAATTCTACGGCAAGGAAAATCAAGAGTACATGATGGAAGAAACCATTTTACTTCAAGGGGTTATAGATTGCTATTTTGAAGAAGATGACGGAATTGTGCTTGTAGACTATAAAACCGACTATGCTCCCAAGGGAAGGGAAGGCATAATTAGGGACAGATACAAGTTCCAATTGGATTATTATACAAGAGCATTGGAAGAAATAACGATAAAGCAAGTAAAAGATAAATTCATATATCTTTTTTTAACCGGGGTATCCTTACAGATGTAAAATAAATATTATTGACAAGGTATGTTTTAAATAATATTCTGATGGGGAAAACCTTTAAAGAAATTAAAGGAAAAAAATTGAGAAAAGAAGGGCTATAAATGAAAATTATCATAATCGGTGACGGTAAGGTCGGCCACAGCCTAGCAGAGCATCTTTCCCGGGAGAATCATGACGTTACCATCATTGATAAAAATCCGGAAGCACTAAGAAAAGCCAGGGAAACTCTGGATGTTATGTGCATCAAAGGAAACGGAGTAAGTACAAAAATTATGCTCGAGGCTGGAGTAAAAAATGCAGACCTTCTGATAGCGGCTACTTCCAGCGATGAGATGAATATGGTGTGCGCTTTAACTGGAAGAAAGCTGGGAGCCAGCCATACCATTGCCAGAATCAGAGATCCGGAATATGCCAATGAAATCTCAGTTTTAAAACAAGAATTAGGTGTGGACCTAGTAATAAATCCTGAGCAAGCGGCGGCTCGTGAAGTAGCTCGTTTGCTAAGGTTTCCCTCAGCTGCTGATGTTGAACATTTCGCAAAGGGCAGGATAGAATTTGTAGAGATAGTTGCAACTCAGGATATGCCCATAATTGGTATACCATTAAAGCATATGGCCGAAAAATATATTGCCAATATACTCATTGGCGCTGTCAGAAGAAATAATGAGGTTATTATACCCAATGGTGATTTTGAAATAGCCGCTGATGATAGATTGAACATCATAGGAAGACCTAATGATGTTTTTGCCTTTTGCAAGCAGATTGGCAAATGCACACAAAAAATCAAAAAGGTAATGGTTGTTGGCGGAGGCATGGTTGCTCATTACCTGGCAATGAACCTTAAACTAAACGATATAAAAGTAAAAATTATTGAAATGAACAAGGAAAGGTGTATAGAACTTGCAGAAATGCTTCCCGATACTTTGATTATAAACGGTGATGGAGCCGACAAAGACCTCCTTGATTCTGAAAACTTAAGCGAGATGGATGCATTTATTGCTTTGACCGGGCGAGATGAAGAGAACCTCATATCAGCCATGATGGCAAAGCAAAACGGAGTAAAGAAGGTTATTGTAAAGACTACAAGAATAGATAATCCGATATTGTTTCATGATTTGGGTATAGATAGTATTGTTAACCCCAAGCTTATTACTACAAATTATATTCTTAAATTTGTCAGAGGTCTTAGCAATGCTATGGGGAATCCTGCCGAGACAGTGTACAAAATTATCGATGGAAAGGCCGAGGTTCTTGAATTTATAGCAAATAAATCTACAAAGTTTTTGAATATACCCCTTAAAAAGTTGAAATTAGTGAGCGGGGTAATTATTGGCGCCATAGCAAGGAAAAATGAGATTATCATCCCCCATGGTGATGATATGATAAAGCTAGGAGACGACGTTATTATTATTTCAATTGATAAGCGAATTTCTGACTTTAATGAAATAATTGCTCCGGTCGGGGGATTACTATGAATACTGCAATGATATTAAAAAATCTGGGAATTCTGCTGATGGTTGAGGCTGGCTGTATGTTGCCGTCCTTGTTGGTTGCAATAATATATAAACAAAGTGATGCTATGGCGTTTCTGCTAACCATAATAATACTGGTTGTTACCGGTTTTGTTATGAATAAAGTTCCTGCCCGCAATAAAAATTTCTATACCAGAGATGGATTTGCCATTGTATCCTTGGGATGGATACTTCTTTCTTTATTTGGTGCTCTCCCGTTTTTTATAAGCGGAGCTATCCCGTCATATGTAGATGCTTTTTTTGAAACTGTTTCCGGGTTTACAACTACCGGGTCAACTATATTAAAAGAAATTGAAAGCCTTCCTAGAGGAATTCTATTCTGGCGGAGTTTTACCAACTGGATGGGAGGTATGGGAGTTTTGGTAATGATGCTGGCTGTTTTGCCCGCTGCGGGTGCCAATACTCTTCAAATCATGAAGGCCGAAAGCCCTGGCCCAGACCCGGGCAAGCTGGTTCCCAGAATAGGGCAGACAGCTAAGATACTGTATCTAATGTATATTGCGCTGACATTTGTACAGAGCGTTTTGCTTTTAATTGGCGGAATGCCGCTGTATGACACACTTATTAATTCATTCTCAACAGCCGGTACCGGTGGTTTCTCGAATATGAATACCAGCATAGGCGCATATAACAATTTGTATTATGAAATTATCATTGGCTTATTTATGTTTCTCTTCGGTATTAATTTTACGCTGTATTATCAGGCAATTAAGGGAGGCTTAAAAAATATTTATAAAGACGAGGAATTTCGTTTCTACTTATTTACCGCAGTCGGTGCGATACTGTTAATAACCTTGAACACCTGGGGCCCAAATTTTGCATCAGTTTGGGAAAGCCTTCGTCATGCTTCTTTCCAAGTAAGCTCTGTTATGACTACCACTGGGTTTTCATCGACTAATTTTGACCTTTGGCCTGTTTTCAGTAAATCTATTTTGATAGTTCTTATGTTTGTCGGAGCAAGCGCAGGCTCTACAGGCGGAGGTATTAAGTGCGTTCGTTTTGTTTTGCTTTTTAAGACTATTAAGCGTGAAGTTAGAAGGATTATTCACCCAAGGTCTGTATATACGGTGAAATATAGTGGAAAAACCGTAGATAATGATGTTATGTCCGGTGTCATGAGCTATTTCTTTATAATTATTGTTGTTTTTACAATATCTCTTTTATTGATTTCTCTGGACGGTTTCGATATGGTTACCAATTTCTCGGCTGTAGTTGCTACTATAAGCAATATCGGTCCGGGTCTTGCAGCTGTTGGGCCAAACGGTAACTTTGCAGCATATTCAGATTTAAGTAAGATTATTTTTTCAATTACAATGCTTTTCGGAAGGCTTGAAATATACCCCATGTTAATTCTTTTAGCTCCGACATTCTGGAAGAAGGTAAATATATAAAATCAATCTACATCTTCGAAGACTTTTTCGGGGGGATTATCCAAGACCTCCGGCCTTTTTATCAGATTACGGTAAAGCTTGAAGGCTGTTGCGAAATAGTGCCCGTCAACTATTCTTTCATCAGTCACTACACAGACGCGCACATATTTTTTATTCAGTATTTTATTATCAACGCCAATTACCTTTTCTTTCATTTTGATACCGAAAGCCACAAAGGAGCTGGTAGTACCAAAATCATAAAGATGATGATATACAGGCTGAATTCCTATGGAACCCAAATCGGTAATAAAAACACTAGTATGAAATGGGCTTAGCCTATTTATTATCTTAGGCATAAGACCTATGTAATCTAAGCATCGTAAAACCCACACCAAGAATCTGACTAATTGGCCTGGTATAGCCATTATTAGCTTAGCAAGCTTATCTGTATCATTTTTTGTATCTGGATCCCGGTTTTCTTCTATTGCCTTATTCACTTTCCGGACTACGTCCATAAATGTGTCATCGGCATTAAACCTTACTTTTAAGGTAGTTTCCGGGCTTTCTTCATTAAACTCCTTTTTCATGACAAAAGAAATTAATATTTCATTGCGGGCATATATTTTCTGCCCTGCTACAAATCTGTTGAGGCCGGGTTTTTGAGATATTGTGCGCACCATTGCCGCAATAATAACATGGAAAAATGAAATCCGCTCACCGGTCTCTTTTCGCTTCTTAATTATAAAAGCTTCGGTATTGCTAATTTCAATTTTTTCTTCAAAATAGTTCTGTGCATCAATGCGGGTTTTCATAATATAAGGGATAATCTTGTAAAATGGGTCAAGAGATCTTAACTTTCTACCATCATAGCGATCCCCAAAACGTCTTTTTCGTTGTGACATTACGTTTTCCCCCTTTTCCCATCGAAGATAGTATCGTTGACCTTTAGTATATATATTTATTATGAATGTTACAAGGGATTTAGTCTAAACCGCCTGTAAAATCGAACAAAGGTCCGTTGATAGGCGGACCTTTGTTCTTGATGAATTACTCTTTTAAGAGCTGTGCTTCTTTAATCAATTGCTATCTGTTATTCTCTCTTTCGCAATTGTTCCTGTTATCTCTGTTGTTATCTCTGTTGTTGTTATTGTTATTGTTATAGTTGTTGTTTTCCCTGTTTCTGTTCTTCTGTCTGTTATCGTCCATTTTTTTCTCCTTTCAAATACCTGCGATTTATTGCATACTCTTCTCAGCCATCTCAATCATACGTTTAACCATTTGACCACCTATAGGGCCTCCTTCACGACCGTTTTGGCTCGAAGGAAGATCGCCTTTATAATGATCATTGTTTTCTTTACAATACTGAAGATGACCGATTTCCTTGGCACACTCTAATTTGAATCTTGTTAAAGCTTCACGGCTCGAAGGGACAAGAGGCGTTTTAGGCCTAGACATATTTTATCACCTCCTTACCGTCAGAATTAACACATCAAAAAAGATGTCCATGAAATAGTGTGAACAAAAAAGTATAAAACTTGCGTGTAAAAATGAGGGAAGAAAAGTTACAAAATTTGATTTGATACGGATAGTTTTAAACCAAAAAGATAAAAATAGTATTTATGATTTAATGTTTATCTATCAGCTATGGTCTGTCTTTCACCGAGTAAAGGTGGAATCTGAGGAATAAATTACAATATAGTTTCCTTATGATATAATTGGATAATACGTAAACACATTAAAGGAGAAAAAATTTGAAAAAGGTATTAAGGGTATTATTCAGCAGGCTTATGGTAATGTCCGTACTAATGATATTTCAGATTTGCTTGCTGATAATTCTGACGGTTAAGCTTAGCACCTCTTTTATTTATCTCTATTTTACCTTCGGTTTATTAAGTCTGGCTGTAGTGTTTTTTATTGCAAGCCAACGAAGTAATCCTGCCCATAAACTGGCTTGGGTTATTCCCATTCTAATATTCCCTGTTTTTGGCGGCGTTTTATATACTTTATTAAGAACCAATAGCAGAAGTAAAAAATTTCGTGATAAAATAGATGCTTCTCTGAATAAAGCGTTACCGCTTTTGAAGCAACGTAGCGATATTACCGCTGATCTTGAACAACAGGATAAAAGTGTTGCTAATCAGTCTAGATATATTTTAAAAGCATCCGGATTCCCGGTATACAATAATTCTGAATCCATTTACTACTCCTCGGGCGAAGACTTTTTTGTCTCATTTATTGAGGAACTGAAAAGAGCAGAAAAGTTTATATTTATTGAAACATTCATCATACGGGAAGGTTTAATGTGGAATACTATTTTAAGTATCCTTGAGAAAAAAGCGGCTGAAGGTGTCGATGTCCGTGTAATGTATGACGATGCAGGCTGTCTTACTACTCTCCCCTATAAGTATTACAATACACTACGTGAAAAGGGTATAAAGTGCTATGTATTCAACCCATTCACACCCTTGCTAGAAATTAGAATGAATAATAGGGATCACAGAAAAATTATCGTAATAGATGGACATACAGCTTTTACCGGAGGTATTAATCTTGCCGACGAGTATATAAATGCCTATGAAAGGTACGGCCATTGGAAGGACTCAGCTATAATGGTAAGAGGCGAAGCGGCATGGAACATGACGGTTATGTTCTTGCAACTATGGTCATATCTTTCAAATGAACCTGAAGACTATGAGAAGTTTAGAGCGTGCTCTGATTTTTGTGAGGATATGTATGAGCCCGATGGCTATATTCAGCCCTATGGCGATAGCCCCTTGGATAATGAGCCTGTAGGTGAGCTTACTTATATAAATATGATAAGCAGAGCTAAAGATTATGTTTACATTTTTACCCCGTATCTTGTTTTAGACCATGAGATGATTACTACTCTCAAATTAGCAGCGAAAAGTGGCGTAGACGTAAGAATTGTGACTCCTCATGTTCCCGATAAATGGTATGTTTTTTGGGTAACTCAGTCATTCTATGAAGTTCTCATAGAAGCAGGAGTCAGAATTTTTGAGTACACGCCAGGTTTTCTTCATTCAAAAGCTTTTGTATGTGATGATGTTTTAGGAACAGTGGGTTCAATAAATCTTGACTATCGAAGTTTATACTTTCATTTCGAGTGTGGGGTATGGCTATATAAAACTGAATCTGTCAAAGCAATAAGAGATGATTTCATAGAGACTTTTGAAAAGTGCCAGGAAATTACTCTTGAGGAATGCTTGAGTGTAAAACCTTTAAAACGTATTGCCAGAGGCTTTTTAAGGCTTTTTGCGCCGCTGATGTGAGTCAATAGAAACTTATTAAATCGCAGCAAGCTACAGCTGCTAAACTTACATAGATTTAATACTATTGATACTTTCCGCATAGTCTGTCGAACAATTTGCAAACACAAGGAGACTTTATGGAACTATTTTCAACTTATATTCTAATAATTAATATGGTTGCCTTTTGTGTATCAGGGTTTGATAAAAGTGCGTCTATTCATAATCGCCGCCGAATACCTGAAAAGACGCTGTTTATTCTTGCAATAATAGGCGGATCAGTGGGTATCTATGCTTCCATGTACTTTTTCAGGCATAAAACTAAGCATCTCTCCTTTATTATAGGGATTCCGGCTATAATTTTAATACAATTAGCTTTGGTCTGGATATTTTTTATTAAAAAATATTAAAACAAGGTAAATTTAGTCAGTCTGCCTTGAATTATTTTCTTTTATTGTCACACAATAAGGGTGATTAAACAGTAAAAGGAGATATTTTTATGAATACACCATATTGGTTGACAGGTAATGAGGGAAGAACTTTTGAACCTTTAAAAGAAGATATATCAACAGATTATTTGATAATTGGCGGTGGCCTGACGGGTGTAGCTTGTATGTACTTGCTGACAAAGGCAGGCTTGAAAGTTTCTCTTATAGACGCAAATCGGGTTGGTTACGGAACTAGCGGCAGAAATACCGGGAAGGCTACAGCCCAGCACGGTTATATATATTCAAAAATTGAAAAAAATTATGGATTAGATATAGCCAAGAAATATTATAAGGCAAATGCAGAAGCAATTAATTTTATTGATGACATTTCACGACAGCATAATATAGATTGTCAGTTTAAAAGGCTTCCGGCTTTTTTATTTACACAATCCCCTGAATATGAAAGTAAGCTTATAAAAGAATTTGAACTCTATCAGCAGATGGGATTGGATTGCTCATTTGAAAAGCAGATACCGGTTCCAATTGAAGTTTTATGTGCCCTAAAGATGAATAACCAAGCCCAATTCCATCCCAAGCGTTTTTTGGACGGATTAGTAGAGCAGGCCATAAAACAGGGTGGTTCCATATATGAGCATACACGGGTTATTGACTTTCATCCGGGCAAGGAATGTGTTATTGAAACAAAAAGCAAGCATAAAATAACTGCCAAGAATGTAATCATTGCCTCCCACTATCCTTGTTATGACGGAAGAGGTTTCTATTTTGCACGTCTCAAACCAGAAAGAAGCTATATTATCGGTATTGAAATGGATTCTTTCCCGGAGGCGCATTTTATTAATGCAGAGGACCCTACGATTTCGCTTAGGTATATTCCTGAAGAGAAAATACTGATGATATCGGGAGAAAACCATAAGGTAGGCCACAAAGACGACGATCACTACCAAAAACTCAAGGATTATGCTAAAGCGACATTTAATACTGATGCAGTAAAGTACGAATGGTCAGCTCAAGATTACATTCCTCATGATTATATTCCATATGCCGGATATATAAACTCTGACCATAAGAATATTTTTATAGCAACTGGTTTCGCAAAATGGGGGCTTACCAACAGCATAGCTACGGCTACACTCATTAAAGACCTCATTCTCGACGGTGAATCTCCGTATGAGGAGCTATACACCCAATTAAGAGTTAAAGATATTGTCTCTCTCAATTTCTTAAAGCAAAACGCCGATATGGCGGTACAGTGGATTGCAGGGAAGTTAACTCTTGGTGAAACTGAGCTGCCCGAAGAAAAAGGTGTTGGTGTTGTTGTAAATATTGACGGTAAACGTTGCGGTTTCTATCGGGATGAGGAGGAAAATATTTATCTCGTTGATACCACTTGCCCTCATATGAGCTGTGAACTAAAGTGGAATTCGCAGGAAAAGTCGTGGGACTGCCCGTGTCACGGCTCCAGATTTGACTACAAGGGAAATGTACTGGAAGGACCCGCAGAGTATAGTCTAAATAGCTATAATGAGCCAAAGAATAAGATAAATCCGCAGATAATGTAGATATTCAGATGCGGATGCACGAGCAGCCGTTTCACTTCCTCACAAGCAGTGTTACGTCCGCAGCCCATGCTCCGCTTACGCTAGTTGACATCACTCACGGCACCTTTTTACGTTTAACTGTGTAAAGCGGATGCAAGGCTTAATATGAGTTTGCAAATATCAAGAAAATTGCTACCGCGATAGCAATTTCCTTATTATGTGTTACTTTAATCTCTATTTTTTATATATTTAAGTATTTTAAATGATAAATTTAAGCTAAAAATGGTTTCTCCATCTTGCAGATTTATTTTTGTTAGTTCCTCAATTTTCTTAATCCGGTAGGTGAGGGTGTTCCTATGCAGGAATAATTCAGATGCTGTTTTTTGCATATTACAGTTATTCTCAATAAAAACGGCTAAACTTTCACAAAGGTTGGTACTATTTTCTTCATCATACCAATTTAAATAGGTTATCACCGGACTACAGAAATCCATCAGTCGATCTTGCGACCCAACTTTATCTAAAAGATGATAAAAACGCAAACTATTATACATGTGTACGCCTTGACTCATATTTAGTTTTCCCGATAGTTGAATGGCAGTTAAGGCTTGATTATAATAATTGCTTGTTTCTATCAAATTGTCAAAACGGTCACTTACCCCGATAGATATTCTTTTTCTGTTCGCTAAATCCATTATTTCTTGTTTAATATTATTGCTTTCGTCATAAATACTCTCTCCCTCGGCAAGAATAACAAGCTTCCAATTATAAAAGATTGATGTGCTGTTTTGCATATGTTGTTTTAAAAAATCCTCAATTTCATTTAGTTTTTCAAGATCAAAGTTTACTAATCTGCTATTTGGAAAATCAACAACTAATAATTGAAAACCAGTATCAGAAGCAACGGAAAACGAACGTAAATTTTCAGTCAAGGAATTCGGGAACAATGAATTGTTTGCTATCATTTCGAATAACATTTGTTCCTTTGGGTTGAGGTTTATGCTGACACTATTTCTGACAATAAGATCGCTTACGATATTACTAAGAACCGGTAGAAGGGTATAATGCTGTTTTTCAAAATAGGTCATGCTTTCACAGCAGAAAACAAAACCTGCTTCTTCGTTTTTGTTAATTATAATTTTGCACACAATATTGTGTGTAGTACCCTCCGCCATATTGAAAATAAAAGGCTTTGACGACGTTTCTGTGAGTATTCCGGGAATTTTTGACACCAAGGTAATGAGTTCATAAGTTAATGCTTTTTTTTCCAGAACTAACTCCCAGCCGGGACACTTTATGTTCTTGGGCAAATAGTAATCCATGAGTTTAAAATTTTTATCAACAATAAAAATCGGATTTTTTAGCATTTCACCACACATATTAAGAATGTATTTCGAATCATGATAATGCATTATATCGGCATTTAGCAGCATATTGGTATTGAAAAGTATTTCTGAGTCCTTTATGAATAACTGATTAATAAAATTGAAAACAACCGAAAAATCAACTTTATCCTTAAAGAAAATGGTATTGCACTTATATAATGAGACTGGCGAATTAGTCAGACTTGTAATTCCGATGATAACAATATTTACATATTCTAAAGAACCGTGAGCAGTCAACATTTTTTTATTGGCTACATAAAGTATGTTTTTGTCAAAACTTGCCTGGTCCTCAGTTATTAGCCTTATATCACGAAGATTATTATCGTAATAATTTTGAAAAACACTTATTCGATATTCTTCCTGGATGATACTGGTCAGCTCTGTAAATTTCATGTTTTGAACTCCTTTGATAAATAATTCACTATTATATGATAGTGCACGGCGCACAATAAAGTCAATGAAAATTATAAAAAATACCGTTGCGAGCTACCGTCAAAATTGATAATATTAAAGCATCAAATAAGATTGAATTTGTAAAAAGATATAAATAAGTAGTTTTGGCTTTAGTAAAAGCCACCAGTTTAAGCGTTATTTATGTAATATCACATATAATTTTAGAATTTTTCCGAACAAATAACAATGTGCAAGATGCCTAACTTATCCCAGTATATAGTGGAATGTTCAATGAAAATTTTATATTAAGACTTTGTACGAAGGGTTATGGAGGAGGATCATATGCCAATTTTAAAGCCTGAGCAACTTGAGGAATTACGTCAGTTCGATACACCAACAATTTCGAATGCAATTGATATGTTCGAAATCCGTAAGTGCACAGAAGGGTTTACTAATTACACAATAAAGCAGATGATTCCCCAAGATAAACCCTTAGTTGGTTATGCGATGACGGCAAAGATGTCGGCAATGAATCCAGAAACTAAACATCAACATGAGATGAAATGGGAGTATTATCAGAAGGTTAAAGAAACCCCAAATCCAACGATATCAGTTATACAAGATATAGATCCTTATCCGATCGGTTCATTCTGGGGTGATGTTCAGTCGTCGATTCATATGGCTTTGGGGTGCTATGGCGTTATTACTAATGGCGGCATACGGGACCTTGACGAGCTTGAACGTTCAAACTTTTATTGTTTTGCCAGCTCGGTGCTGGTTTCCGAAGCATATATTCATATTGAGGCGTATGATTGCCCGGTTACTGTGGGTGGTCTTACTGTCAATCCAGGTGACCTTATTCATGCAGACAGACACGGCGTATGCCTGATTCCGTTTGAGATAGCTGATAAAGTGGCAGATGCATGCAGAGAGAGATTTTTCGCTGAAGAACCGGTTCTTTCTTTCTGCCGTGGTGCCATTGTGTCAGGAACACAAATGGACGTGAATGAACTTCGCAAACAAAGAGAGATAATGTCCGAACGTCTTAAGTCAAGCTTACAAAATTTTAAGAAATAGAAATAGTGGAGGGTAAAATGGAAAACGAAAAGTATATCAAAGAACTAATGGAAAAGGCCAGAATAGCCCAAAAAGGTATAGAAGACTATTCTCAGGAACAGATTGACCGTTTGGTTAAGGTTATTGGTAAAACTGTATATGATAATGCGGAGATGTTCGCTAAGGAAGCAGTTGAAGAGACCGGGTTCGGTCTTGTACAGAGTAAGATATTCAAAAAGCAAAAAGGTTGTGCAGCCACATGGCAATTTCTAAAAGATAAGAAATCAGTAGGGCTGATTGAAGTTGATGAGGAAAACGGATTGCTTGTTTATGCAAAACCTATAGGTGTAGGTGCCTGCATTTGCCCAAGCACAAATCCAGTTTCGACAGTTGCTCATAACGGAATGTCTTTGGTTAAATGCCGGAATGCCATGATTGTAGCACCTCATCCCTCTGCAAAAAAATGCACTGCACATGGTGTACATCTTATTAATGAAGCTCTTAAAAAAGCCGGAGCACCCGAAAACCTCATTCAGGTTATCGAGGAGCCTTCCCTTGAACTTTCACAACTGCTTATGCAATGTGCAGACGTTGTTATTGCAACCGGTGGTCCCGGCATGGTAAAATCCGCATATTCCAGTGGCAAGCCTTCCTATGGCGTTGGTCCTGGCAACATGCAGGTATTATTTGCTGAAGATTATGAGGACTATGAGAAAGCGGCAGAGTTAATTGTAAACAACAGGAATTATGATTATGGTATTCCTTGTACCAGTGAACAATTCCTGATATTCCCTAAGAAAAAACAAGAGAAAGCGCTGGCAGCATTAAAAGCTCAGGGAGCTTTCTTAATAGAAGACGAAGATCAAGCAGATATTGTCAGAAAGAATTTGTTTCTTGATTCAGGCAGAATTAACGTAAAGTTTGTTGGTATGGGTGCTGCACAAATTGCAAAGGAACTCGGTATCGAGGCACCTGAAAATACAAGAATGCTATTGTTAAAAGCTAAGGGTTCTGCAAAAAATGATGTTATATGCAGAGAAAAGCTATGCCCGGTAGATGGATACTTTGCTTACGACAACTTTGAGGAAGGCCTAACGTTTGCACTTGACAACCTGCTAATGGAGGGTAAAGGACATTCATCAGTTATTTATTCCAATGATGACGAGGTTATTCGCCGCGTAGGTGAAGTACTTCCTGTAGGTCGTATATTAGTGAATCAAGCAGGATCTACTGCTTCGGGAGGAAGCTTAATGAACGGGCTGGCGCCCACGCTATCCCTTGGATGCGGCTTCTGGGGAAATAACAGTATATCTGAAAATCTTACATATAAACATCTAATGAATATTACGCGTGTTGCGTACGTAAAGAAAAACGCTACTCCTCCGGATTATGACAAGATTTGGGAAGACTAATTGACAAAAGGAGGAATGATTAGGGTTGAAATTATCTAAGCTTTCTAATCGCTTTGCTATTGCTGGGGTAGGTTATACCCCGCAAGGCAAAGTTCCCGGACGTTCAGCCGCCAGCTTCTATGTTGAAGCTGCTGCTAATGCAATAAAAGATGCGGGACTTAAAAAAACAGATATAGATGCATTAATATTATATAGACATTTTGATCCTGTCGGTGGTGATGTTGACGTTTCAGCCTTTACCGTCGCTGAACAACTTGGTGTACGTCCGTTTACCATCAGTCAGGAGACATATTGTACACGAACATGGCTTACTCATGCCATAGGACTTTTAGCAACGGGACTTTGTCGTAATGTTGTTGTTGTCTATGGTGATAATGCGAGGAGCGGACGTAGAACTTTTGTGAAGGAACTTTCAAATGGTTCGGCCACTGATGATCTGGCAGCCTATGGGGATTTAAGTACCCTTGCAAAATACGCTATGCTTGCACAACGTGCTATGTACGAATATAATACCGGTCCTGAGGTTTGGAAAGAAATAGCCATAGCTCAGCGCCAATGGGCTAATTTAAATCCTATAGCCGGTATGTATTCTAAAGTGCTGGATGATGAAGGTTATTTTTCTGCAGAGTATGTTGCAGAGCCGTTTAGATTACTTGATGCAACCCCTACAAGCGACGGAGGAAGAGCAATAGTATTAACGACGGCTGAGAGGGCACGTGATTTACCCAATCCCCCTATACTAATTACCGGGTTTGGTCAAGCCAGTGCTCCAGAGTCACCGTTCCGTCTAAAGGTTAATGATGAAAAGAGCGCTGCTGCCGTGGCCTCAAAACAGGCATTTGAAATGGCTGGTATGACACCGAAGGATATTGATGTCTGTGAGTTGTATGATTGCTTTACATATACTGTTGAATCTACTCTGTGCGATTACGGCTTTTTTAAGCCAGGCGAATCAAGGGATTGGATTACAAGAGAACGAATTGGCCCCGGGGGAAGCCTTCCGGTCAACACTTCCGGCGGGATGCTTTCAGAAGCCTATTTTATGGGTTTGACACCAATAGCCGAAGGGGTCATGCAGCTAATGGGCCGTTGCGGTGATCGACAGCTGGGTACTTTGAAGGGAACAGTTATGCCTAAGACTATAATGTGTAGTGATAATGGTGGAGTATTTCAGAGTCATTGCTCATTAATTTTGCAGAGGGGAGGCTGATAATATGAAAAGTTTTTTCACACCAAGAGTTGTAGCTGACGCCAAACCTTTCTGGCAAGGTTGTTCCGAGCATAAATTAAAATTTCAAAACTGTTCAGCCTGTGGTCATATACGTTGGCCGGCTTCTGTAGTATGCCCCAATTGTCTTTCGGAAGAATACGAGTGGAAGGAGCATGGGGGCGAAGGAACTCTTTATTCTTTCATTGTATTCAGACGTGCATTTCACCCTTCCCTAGAGGCAGAAATTCCTTACGTGGTTGCGGTCATTGACCTTGATGGTGGTCCCACAATTCTCGCCGGTATCAGTGGAAGTAAATCGGAAGAGATACACTGTGGTGCAAGGGTAAGGGTGGTATGGGATGATGATCAGGGCAAAGATGAACAAGTTGATATCCCGGCATTTGAAATGGTCTAACATGAAAAAACGGCATGAAATATTAGATAATGTAATTAATAGAGTATATTAGTTGGGGGTTAGGCAAAATCGATTATAGATTATAAATGAATAATCATAAAGAAAAAAATAGAGAGAAATTGTATAACCATTCCGCCTATATATAAAATTCCCAAAGGAAATTTGAATAAAAAAAATAATAGTCAGTTGAAGTATTTTAATTGACTTTAGTTAAGCTTACTTTTTTTAGCTAAAAGTATACTGATTAATTTAGGATTAGGAGTTAAGCGATGAAAATAATTGTAATCGGCGGAAATGCTGCCGGCATGAGTGCCGCATCGCGTCTAGTACGCAAAAATAAAGAAATGCAAGTAACCGTATATGAAAAAACTAATGAAGTGTCCTATGGAGCTTGCGGGATGCCTTATTATATAGCAGGATTCAATGATAATATTGATCTTATGCGAATACGCACACCAGAGGAATTTCGGAAGTCCGGTATTAATCTTCTTTTACAACACGAGGTTATTTCGGTTGATGTCGATGAGAAAACCATAAAACTACGTGATCTTAACAGCGGTACCGAGTTTACTGACAACTATGACAAGCTGATTGTTGCAAGCGGATCTTCTTCAATTATGCCACCTTTTCCCGGACGGGAGCTTGCTAACGTATTCACCCTAAAAACTTTGGATGAAGCTGAAAATATCAGAACTGCGGTACTTAATGACGATGTTAAAACAGTTGCTATTATTGGCGGCGGATACATTGGTTTAGAGTTGGCAGAGGCATGTATTGTTAGAGGAAAAAAAGTTCACGTTTTCGAAGCAATGCATCATTTGCTCAACGGGTTTGACGAAGAATTCTGCCTAGAGGTCGAAAGTGAGTTAAACTCTCACGGTGCAATACTGCATCTTGAAGAAAAGGTTGAATCAATTTTAGGTGCAAACAAGGTTGAGGGCATATGCACCAACAAAGGAAATTACAATGTTGATCTTGTCGTAGTAGCAGTTGGAGTACGTCCCAATACCGGCTTTATAAATCATGAAAGTCTGAAAAAAGAGCGTAACGGAGCGCTGACTGTTGATGGCCTTATGCAAACAACGAACCCGGATATATTGGCTGCAGGAGATTGTGCAACAGTAATGCATAAGATTCTAAAAAAACCCGTTTATATTCCTTTAGGAACCAATGCAAACAAACAGGGGCGCTTTGCTGCAGATACACTTCTCGGTACAGGTCGTCCTCTTGATAACACACTTGGAACAGCAATGTTACGCTGCATGAATCTTGAACTGGCAAAGACAGGTATTACCGAAAAGGAAGCAAATTCTGCGGGGATAAGCGTAAAAACCGTAACTGTAAAGACTAGAAGCCATGCACGATATTATCCCGATCCTCAGGAGCTAACCATAAAGCTATGTTACGATGCAGAAAGCCGGGTACTACTCGGAGGACAGCTAATGGGTAAAAAAGAATGTGCTTTACGTGTTAATGTTCTTGCTTGTGCTATTGATCGTGAAATGACTGTTGATGAACTTGGAAGGCTTGATTTAGGATATGCACCACCTTTTGCATCAGTATGGGATGCGGTACATATTGCGGCTAACGCAGCTAAATAGATTGATGTGTAGATTCTTTTTGTTTTATCAATAGAAAGAAATTAAATAACTATAAATTATTCTTGACATAAAGGAGTATTCATATGAAAAAAGTATTAGTTCCATTCTGGCTTCCCGATGAAGTCAAAAGTAAATACAAAGATAAGGTAGAACTTATCCATGTCGAAAATCCGATGGGAGTCATGAACTTTGATGAAATAACCGAAGCTGTAGTTGATGTAAACGCTCTTGTTGGAAAGGCAAACCGAGCCATAATTGATGCCGGTAAAAATCTTGAAGCTATATGTAGCTTTGGCGCAGGTTTTGATGCAATTGATATCCAATACGCCGGTTCAAAAGGCATCAAAGTATCTAATGCAGCTAATGGAACCACAGAAGCTACCGCAGAATTGGCAATTTCAGTTTTACTCTGTCTTTCCAGAAGAATAAGAAATCAGAGCCGCAGACTCCATACACTAAACAAGTGTGCTTCTGGCGGAGGCTATTTTTCACTTTCTTTTGACGATGCAATGCCGGCTGCACGCGTATTTGGTAAAACTATAGGGATTATTGGATTTGGTAAAATAGGTAAAGCTGTTGCCAAGAAGGCGAAGGGGCTTGGTCTAAAAGTTATCTACTACGACGTATATAGAAGCAGCCCTGAAGATGAGGAAAGACTCGGCGCAACCTATATGACTTTTGAGGAAGTTCTTAAAAATGCAGATTATGTAACCCTTCATTGCCTATATAACCAAGAGAACCATCATCTCATGAATGCTGAAGCCTTTGCAATGATGAAAGAAGGCGCATTCTTTATTAACACTGCCCGCGGCCCATTGATGGATGAAAAAGCGCTTATTGGCGCACTTAAATCCAAACATCTGGGAGGAGCCGCTCTTGATGTTTATGAGCGTGAGCCTGAAATTTCCCCTGAGCTACTGTCTATGGACGAGGTGTTATTGACACCCCATATGGGAACATCCACCTATGACACAAGATGCGATATGATTTGTGAAGTTCTTGATAACCTTATAGCAATCTTAAATGGAGAAGATATTCCTTCTATCGTCAACAGGCAATATCTTAAATAATGTTTTGTGTTTTGCACAGGACAACCATAAAAACAAAATGCAAGGAGTATTGTTATGAAAGAAAAAATTGAAAAACTGAAACAGTTTGACACACCTTCCATTACTAATGTAGTAGCTACATACCCAAACAATAAGGAGAGCTGTTTGGGACTCTACAATCCATGGGATATCAATTGGTATGCTGACCAGACACTTAAATGTATGTATCCTGAGCTTGGTCGTGTTGCCGGTTATGTAGTAACATGCGTTTATGGGTTACCTGATCCTAATTACAACAGACTTGGCTTATCGGATGTTATCAAAGCTATTGCAGCTTCTCCCAAACCTGTTATTTTAGCGGTAAAACAGAATTTCCCAGATAACATTAAGGGCAAGATTGGCCTCATGGGCGGAAACATGATGACTGCATTTAAAGCCGCTGGCTGTGTTGGCGTTCTATCAGATGGTCCTTCAAGAGACATAGATGAAATACGTCCTATGGGTATTCAGTATATGTTGACAGGCGCAACAGCAGGCCACGGAGCATTTTCAGTACATGCCATTAATGTTCCTGTAAATATTTGCGGTATGGATGTAACTCCAGGTGAAATCGTTCATATGGATGAAAACGGAGCTTGTAAATTCCCTTCTGAATACATTGATGAGGTTATAGACAGAGCAAGCGCACTTCAAAAGGTAGAGGCAGCACGTATGGAAAAAATGGCCAAAGAATCCGATCCTGAAGAGATTCTTAAAATTATGAGAGGACTTTACGATTAAGCGTTAATTACTTTAACTATTAGACGGAAACCAATAATAATTTAAATATTAGGGAGGAAAAAACATGAAAAACTTATCGAAAATTTTGGTCCTAGTTCTGATGCTCTCAATTATCTTTACTGCATGTGGAAACAATGCAGCGCCACAGACTTCTCCGAGCACATCGGCACAGCCAAGCGAAAGTGCATCCCCCTCAAATCAGCCAACCGGTGAACCTATAAAGCTCGGTATGGTTACACAGTTCCCAAGAGAGTATAGCTACTATGTTAGAGACGGCGTTAAAATGGCAGTTGAAGAAATCAATGCCGCCGGCGGCGTTCTCGGAAGACCACTTGAACTCATTATTGAGGACGAAGGTGAAACCCAGCAGGATTCGCTAAACGCTATGATGAAACTTCTTACCAATAAGGATCTTGTTGGAGTTCTTGGAAGTATCCAGAGCCCTTACTGCGTAGCAGCAAGTGACCTGGTTGCTCAAGAAAAGATTCCTACCCTCATGGGCGGTAGCTCACGTAAAATTGTTGAACAGGGTAACGATTACATCTACCTAGTAAGAACAATTGATAAGTACAATGGAGCAAACGTTGCAAAACTGGCAGTAGAAAAATACAATGCTAAGAAGGTTGCTATCGTTCATATGAATGATGCTTCAGGTGTTAGCTATTCCGAAGCTATTACAAACACACTCAAGGATAAATACGGAATTACTCCTGTTTTAACTCTTGGTTATGATGAAAAGACAGAAACCAACTTTAACCCCTATGTTATCCAAGCAATGGAAGCTGAAGCTGATTTCTTATTCTTCAGTGGCAGTGTTGGTGTGTCTAACCTTATGCAGCAAGCAGTTTACAATAATGGTTTCGAAGGAAAATGCATGAGCACAACCCCTGGCGTTTCCGCACAGGCTGTTGAAATGTCTGGCGAAGCAGCTGAAAATTGGTCTTCCGTTTCCGATTATAGCACCGACGTAGATGACGAATTCCAACGTGCTTTCATAGACAAATATAAAGAAACCCATGAATTTGATCCTGACTTCTTTGCAGCTGAATACTATGATATGGTTTATCTGTTCGCAGAAGCTATTGAAATTGCTGGCGTTGCTGAGCGCGATGCTATCAATGAAGGTATAAAGCAGATTAAAGATTTCCAAGGTGCAATGTCCAACTATTCATTCCATGATGACTATGGGCTTTCCAACATCGCATATGTTGTAACAGTAAAAGACGGAAAACCTATTGTTGAAGATACAGTACGGACATATGAATAATAAGTAGAAATACCAATTTCTAAGCTTCAGGTGGAGTAAAACCTCCATCTGGAGCCAAGAATTCTGTTAATACTGACTGCCTCATTAAATTGTAGCGGTCGAAATCAAATGACGGTTTCGTCCGCTACTGTTCTTATAAAATAAACAAAAAGGCTGGTGAGAAATTTTGTTTCTAGCAATAACAATGAATGGCCTAGCAATGGGTATGGTTTATGCTTTGTTGGCATTAGGCTTAATTCTCATGATTCGGGCGTCGGGCGTATTAAATATGGCACAGGGGGATCTGTTATCTATAGGAGCATATATCACATTCTATTTCGGTATTACCAAGGATATGCCGCTTATCCCTATGCTGATACTTTCTTTGCTTACGTTCTGCGCTATGGCTGGTGTTTTCTTATGCGCATGCTACTTGCCTGTTAAGGATAATAAATGGGTTCAGGCTCGTATGGTTTGTACGCTGGGCTTTTCATATATTATAAAGGATGCGCTTACGTTAACATTCGGTGTAAGAACATCAGTAGTACCTCCGCTGGTTCGCGGAAATATCAAAGTTTTTGGCACTCCAATTCAGATTCAGTATTTATTTATAATCGGTATCTGTCTTGTGATTATGTTACTTGTGTGGTTATTATTCGATAAAATGTACTGCGGAACGATTATGCAGGCTGCTGCACAAAATGCCTATTCTGGAAGACTTATAGGTATTCCGGTGACACTTACGATTCTGGCAACATATATGGCGGTATTCTGCGTAGCAGGGCTTGCAGGATGGCTGGTGGTTCCCACCTACTTCCTAACTACAAATTTAGCTACCTATCAGTTACGTGCTTTTGCCGGTTGTGTTATCGGCGGATTAGGTGATGTAAGAGGTGCAATTATCGGTAGCTTACTTGTTGGGCTTATAGAAGGGTACAGCACTATCTTTTCCTCTACATATAAAGATGTGATATTGTATTCAATTGTGCTTCTAGTATTGATTATTAAACCTAAGGGTCTCTTTGCTTCTAAGCAGGGTGTGAAAGTATGAGGTGGAAATGATGAAAAAAAGATTATCCCCAGCAGTCATAGCCATTTCAGGTTTATTCGCTCTGTTGATGCTTGGAATTAGTATTTGGGCTAATGACTATCTGCTAACTATAATAAATATGTCTTTGATATACTTTATAGGTGCCCTCGGTATATCAGTATTAATGGGTATGACAGGATACATGATGTTAGGCTCAGCATCTTTTATGGGTATCGGTGGATTTATTTCAGCAAATTTTGCTGTTAAACTTGGTATGCCGGTATGGCTGTCCATAATTTTGGCTACAATTGCCACAGGTATCATTGGTGCAATAATAGGATCTGCGCTTGTCAAACTGAACGGTGCATTCTTTGCATTTGCATCCCTTGGCTTCACTCAAATTGTATCAACATTCCTGACCAACTACGTTCCTTTCACAGGTGGTGCAGACGGAATGCAAAAAATTCCTACTTTGTCTCTCGGGGGTTTTAAGGTTACATCACTGTTGCAATGGTTTTTTGTCCTTTGTATCATCGCGTTTGGTTGCGGATTACTTGTTGAAAGAATAAGAAAAACACAATTAGGACGTAGTCTTGAATCTATACGAGACAATAGTGTTGCTGCCGAAACATTAGGCGTTAACACATATCTCACAAAAATTTATGCTTTTACAATAGCTACTATGTTTGCGGCATTGTCAGGAGCATTAATTGCACACCATAACAGCGTTATCAGTGCCAGCCTATTTTCATCAGTAACCTCATTCAGATGGTTTATGATGGTTATGTGCGGCGGTGTTAACAGTACTCTTGGTGCGTTTATTGGAACTGTAGTTTTTACATTCCTGCCAGAAGTATTACGCTTTACAAAGCTCTTCATCAACATGTTATTCGGCGTTGCAATCATTTTAACCATGATTTATATGCCGGATGGACTTATGGGAGTATTGCAGTCTATTGCTGCACGAATTAAGAACAAGAAAAAAGAGAGAAAGGAGAAACAGGCGAAATGACAAAACCAATTCTTAAGGCTGACGGAATCAGCATAGCGTTTGGCGGTGTCGTTGCTGCGGATAATGTGAGTTTTGAGCTTGCGCCCGGTGAGATTAAAGGTCTGATTGGACCTAACGGTGCTGGTAAAACGACCCTTCTAAATTTAATCAGCGGTATTTATAACACTAGCAGCGGTTCAATTCACATAGATGGTGTTGATGTAACAAAGGTACCTGCCTACAAGCGCGCACGAATGGGACTGGCCAGAACATTCCAGACCCCGCGTTTTCTCCATCGCTCATCAATAATCAATAATTTACTGCTTGGAACAGACCTTGCAGATCAAATGGGATATATTAATTCTTTCTTCGGGAAAAAGGGTTCTAACTTCAATGATGAGCTGGAAGAACTGATGGAAATCGCCGGTTTTACCTTTGACTGGAATGATAGTATTTCTACTATGCCATTTGGCCAACAAAAAATTCTTGAGATTATCCGTGCCATGCTTGAGCATCCAAAAATTATGCTTGTGGATGAGCCTGCAGCGGGTCTTAACGATATCGAGCTGCAGAGGGCAATGAAACTTATGGAACTAGCGACAGAACGCGGATGCGGTATTATTGTAATTGAGCACAGAATGGACATGGTTATGAACTTTTGTCACAATATTATAGTACTGAACTTCGGTAAAGTCATTGCTAACGGCACCCCTGAAGAGGTGCAGTGTAACGAAGCTGTTATCGAAGCGTACCTCGGGAGGGAATAAGAATGCTTGAAATTAAGAATCTTTGCGCTTATTACGAAACAAATATGGCGCTAAACAATATCAATATTTCCGTTCCCGATGACAAAATAGTAGCTATTATTGGAGCTAACGGTGCGGGCAAGACTACCCTTTTGAAAGCTGTTTCGGGTATGGTAAAACGTACCGGCTCTATCTTATGGAACGGTAAAGATATTATTAATCAAAATGCTATTAAGACTGCTAAGAGTGGTATAGTACATGTTCCGGAAGGTCGTCAGGTATTCCCGGGCCTGTCTGTTGAAAAAAATCTGATTTCTGGCACTATTTCGTGGCATGGATTTTTTGGACGCGAAAGCTACCAGAAAGACATTGAGGCAGTATATGAGTTGCTACCGAGACTTAAAGAGCGTAGAAACCAGGGAGCATGGAGCCTTTCCGGCGGGGAGCAGCAAATGCTTGCTCTAGGTAGGGCGATAATGGCACGTCCGAAATTATTATTGCTGGACGAGCCTTCTATGGGGCTGGCTCCGCTTGTTGTTGAAGATATTTACGATCGCATAGTTGAGATAAATAAAAGCGGTATACCTATACTACTTGTTGAGCAGAATGCAAAAATTGCACTAAGGGTTTCGAAATACGCCTATGTTATTGAACAGGGTGTATTAAAGATGGAAGGCGAATCAAAAGATATGATAAACGATGAAAGAATAAAAGCCGCCTACCTTGGAAATTACAAGAAATGTAATTAATTTTATTTTACATATAGCCTGCCAGTCTGATTACAGAGATAATGATATTTATGGTCAGACTGACAGACTAATTATATGTACTTATATTGTTTCTATCAGAATTATTTATTAGTCAGAGGAGCACAAATATGAAAAAGACTCAGACAGAGCAGGAGCTAAAGGCATTATGCCGCACACTGCGAAAAGATATATTAAATATGATTCATAAGGCCGGGTCGGGTCATCCCGGAGGTTCATTATCCTCAGTCGAGATTTTGACTGTACTATATAATCATGTCATGCGTGTTGATCCGGAAAACCCCAATGACCCAAAGCGTGACAGAATGATCCTTTCAAAAGGACATATAGCCCCTATTCTATATGCCGTACTGGCGAGAAAAGGATATTTTGGAATAGAAATATTGGATACACTTCGTAAGTTGGGTAGCCCCTTGCAGGGTCATCCCTATGCAGCGAAATTACCGGGGCTGGATTGTTCAAGCGGCTCATTGGGGCAAGGCCTTTCTATAGCTAACGGATTAGCTATAGCCGCTCGCAAAACCGGAGCCGACTACCGCACTTATTGCTTATTAGGTGATGGTGAATTACAGGAAGGTCAAGTATGGGAAGCTGCTATGACAGCTGCTCATTACAACCTTGACAATGTTTGCGCCATTGTGGACTATAATGGTGTGCAATTGGATGGTACCACTAAGGATATTATGAATATAGATCCTGTGGCTGACAAATGGAGAACCTTTAATTGGAATGTTGTTGAGTGTGATGGACACGAAGTTTCAGACTTGATTGATGCTTTTGAACAGGCAGAAAAATGTAAGGGAAAACCCACTGTCATTGTAGCCCGTTGTATTAAGGGAAAAGGTGTTTCATTTATGGAAAACCAGGCTGCATGGCATGGTGCTGCGCCGAATGCCGAACAATTAGCTCAAGCACTAAGTGAGTTAGAGTAGGAAAGGAGAAAAGCAGATGATAGAGAGAATCCCTGCACGTGACGGTTACGGAAAGGCATTAATGGAGTTAGCTGAGAAGCGAAAAGATGTTATAGTATTAGACGCAGACGTTAGTAAATCTACACGAACAAACTGGGTAGAGGGAAAATCACCTGAACATTTTCTAAATATGGGTATTTCTGAACAGGATATGGTTGGTACTGCGTCCGGGCTATCCCTTGGAGGGATGATTCCTTTTGTAGCGACCTATGGCGTTTTTCTTTCGGGAAGAGCTTGGGATCAGATACGTACAACAGTATGCTACAATAATTTGAATGTAAAGTTTGGCGGTGCTCATGCAGGTATTTCGGTCGGACCCGACGGAGCTACACATCAAGCTCTTGAGGATATGGCAATAATGAGAGTTCTGCCAAATATGAAGCTAATTGCCCCATGTGATGCAATAGAAACTAAAAAAGCCACATTAGCAGCAGCAAACATTGAAGGACCTGTATACATCCGATTTGGACGTGAAGCAATTCCCGTTATCACAGACGAGGATACCCCATTTATATTTGGTAAAGCTAATGTTTTAAAAGACGGAACAGATGTTGCTATTATTGCATGCGGTGCTATGGTATATGAAGCCCTTGAGGCTGAAAAAACACTTAAAGAAAAGGGTATCAGTGCAATGGTAATAAATCTGCACACCATTAAACCTATAGATACCGAAACTATTCTGATGGCAGCAAAAAAATGCGGATGCATAGTAACTGCAGAGGAACATCA
>JAAYNX010000181.1 GCA_012520615.1 Clostridiaceae bacterium
GAGCATTGCTTTGTCATGCTGTCAAGGGTGGCGTCAGCTTCCAGTAAACTATATTTTGCAATTTTCAAGGTTCTAAAAGAGCCAATTTTTTGACTCAGGGTTTTCATAGTTCACTTTACACTACCAATATATTTATTTTAATAAAGTTCTAACAATTTATTAAATGTATTAGCAGCAATCCCTCTTTTTCTTTTAATTCTTTCCTATAACTTGGTGCTCTAAGCAATTGCTTTACAACAATAAGCTATGGAAAGAGTAAACATTATCTGAGGATTGTTTACTTACTATTTGAAAGGCACCCCGGGCATATTCCTTTAAAATATACGTTTCTATCAAGAATTTTAAACCTCTCTAAACCTTTAGTTAAAACCAAATCCATATTTATATCGAAATCAAAAATATTTTTACATATTTCACACTTAAAATGCCCATGATCATGAGTATTGATATCATACCTAGTTTCATTATCCTCAATAGTAATTATCCTAACCAAACCTTCTGATACCATTTTTTTTAATGTATTATATACTGTCGTTTTTGATAGCGTTGATATTTCTTTTTCCAGGTCGGTATATATCTGTTCTACCGTTGGGTGACATTGATTTTGGGTAAGATATTCTAAAACCTTCAACCTCTGATACGAAAGATTTATATTTTTCTTTTTTAATTCATTTTGTAATCTATCAAATAATTGATTCATTAAAAACGCCGCCTCTATAAACTATATCTATCGTGTAATAATTACAAAGTTGTAACGATTATACTTATTATAATACATATAAAATTATTTTGCAAGAAAAAATAGGTCTTTCTATAGCTAAAAGTCTGACAGACTTACAGAATGGGAAGTTGGATCTATTTGTTGACGGTGATCTCTTTAAGGTAGTTGTAAAATTTGATATCTTATGATAGATTTCATTTGTAAGTATTATCCTAAAAGAAAAGGAAGTGTAACCCTTGGAAATAATCAAATTAATTAATTATATAATTGCTGTAACGTTTTTTATATGCTATTCTTATCAATTTTTCTATGTTATTGTTCCATTTATATGGAAAAGCAAACCGCATAAGAAGCCAAAGCTTCATAAATACGCAGTCCTTATTGCTGCCCGGAATGAGGAGGCGGTAATTGCTCAGCTAATCGAAAGTATCAAAAACCAGACATATCGCTCTGAGCTAATCAAAATATTTGTAGTAGCTGATAATTGCACCGATAATACGGCCACAAAGGCAAGATTGGCGGGCGCTATGGTATGGGAGCGTTTTAATAAGCAAAAAATCGGTAAGGGTTATGCATTAGATTTTTTGTTGGAAAAAATTAGACAAAAATATCCCCATAATAAGTTTGACGGTTATTTTGTTTTTGATGCAGACAATTTGCTTGATGAAAACTATATTGCTGAGATGAATAAAACTTTTTCAGATGGGAACCGGATTATCACAAGTTATCGCAACTCGAAAAATTATGATAGAAATTGGATTTCAGCAGGATTTTCCTTATGGTTTTTAAGGGAATCCCAGTATCTAAACAAATCTAGGTATTTGCTCGGGACAAGCTGTGCTGTTTCGGGGACTGGTTTTTTATTCCACAATGATATTATTAAAAAAACAAAGGGCTGGAAATTCTTTTTACTCACCGAAGATATTGAATTTACCATTCACAATGTAATTGACGGTGAAAAAATTGCTTACTGTGAAACTGCTATTCTGTATGATGAGCAGCCTGTTAAATTCAGCCAGTCTTGGGCACAAAGAATGCGTTGGGCAAAGGGCTATGTCCAAGTGTTTAAAAAATATGGGGCGAAGTTAGCAAAATCTGTTTTAACTAAACGGAGTTTTTCTTGTTTTGATATGGCAATGAATATTATGCCTGCAATAGTTTTATCGGTATTAAGCGGTATTATTAATCTCGGAGGTGCGATTTATAGCCTGCTTCTGGGCGGAAATATTGTTTATTTGCTTGAATCGGTCAGCGAATCAATACTTAATATATATTTGGTATTATTTTTGCTTGGCCTTATTACTACAATCACCGAATGGAACCGTATTTACTGTAGCACAGCAAAAAAACTCCTGTATACCTTAACCTTTCCGCTTTTTATGTTTACATACATCCCCATATCTATTATTGCACTGTTCATAAAGGTGGAATGGAAGCAGATACATCATATAGAATCAAAAACATTAGAAGATGTCCGAAGTGTAGCAAAACAATTTACAGCGTAGAAACGATATTTTCTGCCACCTTAATTCCGTCAACCGCTGAAGACATTATGCCTCCTGCATAACCAGCGCCTTCTCCTACAGGATATAATCCGCTGATATTGGATTGGTAATTACTGTTCCGGGTAATCCTTACCGGAGAAGAGCTTCTTGTTTCAATACCAGTCAAAATGCTGTCTGGCATGGCAAAGCCACGAATTTTTGTGTCAAAATTCAATATAGCCTCTTTGAGAGTCTCAGTAACATAATGAGGCAAGCAGGTCTTAAGCTCGGCAAAAACAACTCCCGGCTTATATGTTGGCTCTATGCGTCCCCATTTGCTGCTTGGCCTGTCGGCAAGAAAATCACCAGTCAGTTGCACCGGCGCCTTATAGCTTTCTCCGCCCTGCTCATAGGCCAATCTCTCCCACTTTCGCTGGAACTCAATTCCCGCTAATGGGTGTTCACTGGGAAAATCAGCAGGAGTAACGCCCACCAATAAGGCCGAATTGGCATTTTTTCCATCTCTTTTGTACTCGCTCATACCATTGGTGACAAGATGATTTTTCTCAGATGAAGACGCGACTACATAACCGCCGGGGCACATGCAAAAGCTATATGCGGATCTTCCATTTTTGCTATGATAGGAAAGCTTATAGTCAGCCGCCCCCAACCCCGGATATCCTGCAAAGTCACCATATTGAGCCTTATTAATAAATTCCTGGGGATGTTCTATTCTAAGACCGATGGAAAATGCTTTTTGAGTCATTTCTACTCCCCGATCATAAAGAATCTTAAAAGTGTCTCGGGCACTATGCCCTATGGCTAGCAATACTATATTACAGCAAATCCGCTCCGCATCGTTAACAACCAGTTCTGATACCTTACCATCTTCTATGATAATATCAGTAACTCTTGCATTAAACCTTACCTCGCCGCCGTTGGCAATAATAGTTTCTCTGATATTTTTCACCGTGGTTTTGAGTAAATCGGTTCCAATATGGGGCTTGCTTTTATACAGTATCTCGGGAGGTGCTCCCGCCTTTATGAACTCCTCCAGAACTAAACGACATCGTTGGTCGTTAATCAATGTGGTAAGTTTACCGTCTGAAAAAGTTCCTGCTCCTCCTTCACCAAACTGAACATTGCTTTCGGTATCCAGCAAGCCGGTTTTCCAAAATGTATTTATCTTTTTGGTTCTTGATTCAACATCTTCTCCTCTTTCAAGGATGATAGGCCTATATCCGTATCTAGAAAGTATTAATCCCGCAAATAGTCCAGCAGGACCCATGCCTACTATTACAGGCCGTTCATCCAATGTTCCTGTACCTATAATAGTGCTGTTCGGCTCTAATAATGGTGTGGGTGTTATACCCTTTTTGCCGTGTTTATTTAGAATAGATTTCTCATTTATAACTTCAGCATCAACAGTATAAACATAGTGAATATCACTCTTTTTTCTGGCATCAATTGACTTTTTGAATATTACAAAATCTATAAGCTCTTGATCATTTATTTCTAGCTTAGTTAGTATAGACTTTCTAAGGGCATGTCTTTCCATATTGATATCGACAGCTTGTCTAATCCCTATTTTGATATTTGATAATCTTACCATGTAGCTTGTATTCCCTTCGCTTATAGTTCAGACTATACAAGTTTATGCTAGTTTAGCGGCTGTAGTTTGCTGCGATTGCATAATCTAAACAAATATAAAAAACTGCATATCAAAACACTTTTCGTACAGTCTATTTAACGATGTCATAATGCTGCATTCTTTCCGGCGATAAATCCTGATGACCAAGCCCATTGCAGATTAAATCCGCCGCACATCCCATCAATATCCATAATTTCACCGGCAAAAAATAAACCTTTTACTAATTTTGATTCCATAGTTTTTGGATTTATATCATCGGTTCTTATTCCTCCCGCCGTTACTTGGGCACTGGGCCAGCTTTTTGTTCCCTTTATTCCCAATCTCCAATTTGTAAGAATTTCAGCTATTGCTTCCTTCTCCTTACCTGACAAACTCGCAGCCTGACGCTTTAGATCAATTATCCCTGCTTCAGCCAGAACAACGGGTATCAATCTTTTATTAATAAGCCCTACCATACTGAATTCCACTGTCTTTTGGGCAGCATTTTTAAATCGCTTATCTAGAAGCTCCGAAGCCTCTTCCTTAGTCATAGTGTCAAAGATATTTATCTTTACATACGCTTCTTGTCTATGATTTAATAGTTCTCCTGCTTTTCTGCTTATTTGCAGAATAGGAGGCCCTGAAACTCCGTAGTTGGTAAAAAGAATATCTCCCCTGTCTTTTGCAACAGATTTGCCCTTATGAATTATTTCAGCAGTGCCTACAAATTTTACACCATCTATACGCTTGAAATACGCTCCTTCTAGCATTAGTTGAACAAGTGCCGGGAAAATATCAGTCATAGTATGCCCTAAGTTAACAGCCAAATCATAGCCATACCCGTCCGAACCCGTTGATGGCATGGCCTTTCCCCCGGTCGCAAGTATAATTCTGTCACATTTATATACTGTATTGTTCAAAAGCTCTATAATAAATTCATTATTTTTACATTTAATGTTTTTAACATTGGCATCGCATACAATTCCTACTCCTAGGGCATTAAGCTCGTACATAAGAACATCCAAAATACTTGATGCCTGATTAGACATTGGAAAAACCTTGCCAAAATCCTCTACCTTATACGTGATACCTAATTCTTCAAAGAAATTTAGGGTATCTTCTATTGTGAAATCCGATAAAGCACTGTAAGCAAACTTGGGATTTTCACCATGATAGCAGCTAATATCAGCGTTTATATTGGTAAAGTTACAGCGTCCGTTGCCGGTGGCAAGAATTTTTTTACCTACACGGGGATTCTTCTCCAGTATTATAACTTCGGCTCCAAGCCTTCGGGCTGAAATGGCAGCCGTCATTCCTGCAGCTCCTCCCCCGACAACAATAACCTGATTATTATTCATATATTTCCTCTCACGTATTTAGCGGTATTTCCTTTTATCTTAATATATCACAATTACTCTATACAATACGATACCTAGGTTGAGGTACCAACATCAATTCCAACATCCTTTGTAGCCACTACTTCAACACCTGTTTCTGCAACATTCTCAATAAGGACATCCCCTGCTGTTATCGGTGCTCTTGCTACCACATTCCGAATGTCATCCATACATTGAAATATACTGTTTTTGGGAACATTTTGCTTTGTTTTCACTGATACTAAAGGCTTTTCTCCACCTTCCACCTTAATAGTAGAAGTAACTATCCTAGCAGGATTTGTTATTTCTTTTTGAGCATATGTTACTCCCCGTTTGCAGCTATATCCTGATATATTTTTTATTACTCCTTCCTCTAATTCCACATTGACCACACACCCAAGAGGACAGCCGACACATATTAGTTCCTTTTTTTCCATAGAACTCACTACTCCTTTTCAACCTCAATAGTAATAGTTTTCAGTTGGCCTTGGGCTGCTAATTTAGCCTTTTCCAGCTTCACTTCTTCCATTTCGCTTGGAACCATGATAAGCCTTTTTTTCCGAGAAATCCGATCTCCGTCGAGAAAAACGCTTACATATGAGTTCTTATAAATGTCTCCTACGCGGAATCTTATTGTGACGCTGTCTTCCATACGATTTATATTAATTTTTTCAGGAACTGTATATCGAATTCCATTTTTCGCAATAATACTGATTTCTGCACCTTCCGCTTTATTCGATATATTATTCTTGACTCTGGCTATATACTCGGCTGCATTTTTCCCTGCATTTTGTGCTTCAAGGGTTACATAATCAACAAGGTCATGAACATGTAGAACATTTCCACATGCAAAAACCCCTTCAACTGTTGTCTCCAGGCTTTCATTCACTCTTGGCCCATTTGTTACAGGATTTATTTCAACCCCAAGTTCTTTAGATAATTCATTTTCCGGTATAAGCCCCACTGAAAGCAAAAGCGTATCGCAGGAGTAGTACTCCTCTGTCCCTAAAATGGGTTTACCTTTCTCATCCACTTTGGCAATGGTAACTCCTGTTACTCTGTCCTTTCCATGAATATCAACTACCGTGTGGCTTAATTTCAAAGGAATATCATAATCGTTCAGGCATTGTACAATATTTCTTTTAAGTCCTCCCGAATAGGGCAATAACTCAGCAACAACCTTTACTTTTGCTCCTTCAAGAGTCATTCTTCTGGCCATAATTAAACCAATATCACCTGAACCTAGAATTACTACTTCTTTTCCCGGCATATAGTTTTCCATATTAACCAAGCGTTGTGCCGTACCCGCCGAAAAAATCCCTGCCGGACGGTATCCAGGGATGTTGAGGGCCCCTCTTGATCTTTCTCGGCAGCCCATAGCCAAAATAATTGATTTTGACTGTATCTCAAAAAGACCATCTTCTCTATTAACTGCGGTAATTTTTTTATCCTCATTGATATTAATCACCATAGTGTTTAGCTTATATTCCAGTTCCAGCTCTTTTACTCTATTAATAAAGCGCTTTGCATATTCCGGTCCTGTTAATTCTTCCTTAAAAATTTGAAGGCCAAAGCCATTATGTATGCATTGATTCAATATGCCACCAAGTTCCCTGTCCCTTTCAAGTATCAAAACTCTATCTATTCCATGTTCTTTTGCCGACACCGCCGCCGCAAGGCCTGCAGGGCCTCCGCCTATTATAACTACATCATACGATTCCATATAATTCACCCTCTCGTTATTTTGTTCTATGGGTAACCAGATTAGATGCGCCTCCCGACTTTGTAATGTCCAGCATGGATACCCCAAGTTCTCTTGCCAGAATTTCCATTACCTTCGGGGAACAAAAACCCGATTGGCACCTTCCCATACCGGCTCTTACCCTTCGTTTTATGCCATCTAAAGATTTCGCACCAAGAGGGCGATGTATAGCGTCTAATATTTCACCTTCGGTAACTGTTTCGCATCTGCAAACAACCGTGCCGTATTTAGGTTTGTCCTTAATCAGCTCCTTTTGCTCTTCTAACGGAATATCGTTCAGATTAAATATTCCTTTTCTTGTTGCTATAAAGTCATCTTTCAACGTAAGACCCATTTTCTCTTTTATTATTTCCGCCACCATAACACCAATAGCAGGAGCACTTGTAAGGCCCGGAGATTCAATCCCTGCAGCGTCAATAAACCCTTCTGCATCCTCTGCTTCACCGATTATAAATTCATGACCGGTTTCATGTGCCCTTAATCCGGCAAACGAAGTAATGACTTGCCTCACAGGGAGATTCTTTACTATCAATCCCGCCTTTTGTATAACCTCATCAAGCCCTTCTTTAGTTGTAGCTGTTGACTCTTTATCCTCAATATCAATTGCAGTAGGTCCTACAATAAGATTTCCGTGGACAGTAGGAGATATTAAAACGCCCTTTCCCAGTTTTCCGGGCACTGTAAATATTGTCTTAGCCACATAGTTGCCGACAGACTTATCCAAAAGTAGATAATCTCCTCTTCTGGGAGTAATTTTTATTTTGCGGTTGCTTACCATATTGTGTATTTCGTCTGCATAAACACCTGCGGCATTTACTAAAAACCTTGTTGTAAATTCTTTTTTATTTGTTTTGACTATGTAGCCTTCCCCTAGCTTAATAATCTCCAATACCTCTGTATCAAAGAAAAACTCTATCCCATTTTGGTTAGCATTCTCGGCCAAAGCAATTGTTAAATTGAATGGGCATATAATTCCTGCCGAAGGCGCATACAGAGCTCCTACTATACTTTCTGAAAGATTCGGTTCCATTTCCAACACTTCTTCTTTCGTCAATAACTTCAGCTCCTTTACACCGTTGGAAACACCCCGCTCATATAGTTCTATCAGTTTTGGTCTGTCTTCTTCGCTCAAACAGACAACGAGTGATCCGTTTTTCCGGTATGGGATATCCAGATCTTTTACCAATTGATCCATCATCAGATTTCCAGCAACATTCATTTTTGCCATCAGAGTACCGTTGGCAGCATCATACCCGGCATGGACAATTGCGCTATTTGCCTTGGTAGCTCCACAGCCAACATCCTCTTCCTTTTCTAGAACACAAGCATTCACATTGTATCTGGAAAGTTCTCTGGCAATTGCTGATCCTGTAACACCCGCACCTATTATTAAAACATCATACATGGCAATTCACCTTCTATTCTTTTAATGATTATGCCAATCACCAAGCAGCGTAACTCAGGCCACAGCCGCAAAACTTACACAAATTAATTTTTCAGGTTAGCTTTCGTGTAGTATATCGAAAACATGCGCATGGTAAGTGCATTTCAACATTCTGAATTGCATATCACCATGCGCTACAAAGAAAGGGGTTTGACTAAATAATTCTGCTTACCAAGGTATGGCTATATACAGAAGTTGTGCAAGTATGCCTCCTATGATTGGACCAACTACCGGTATCCACGAATACCCCCAATTGGAGCTTCCTTTACCTTTAATTGGAAGTATTGCATGGGCGATACGTGGACCAAGGTCACGAGCCGGATTAATGGCATAACCGGTCAATCCTCCTAAGGACATACCAATTGAAACAATAACACCGAATACCAATAATTTTTCAACACCTGATGCAATGCCGGCAACATTGCCAATTCCTAGAATTGCAAAAACCAACACAAATGTACCGATTATTTCGCTTAATAGATTGAGTCCAACATTCGGAATACTTGGGCTTGTTGAGAATACTCCAAGCTTGGTGCCCGGGTCTTCTGTGGCATCAAATTGCCCTTTGAAAAGAATATATACAATAATAGCACCCAGAATGGCTCCAGCGAATTCTCCGAGAAGATAAACAGGAACCAGCGACCATGGCGTAGAACCGCCTACGGCCAATGCCAGTGTTAAGGCGGGGTTAAAATGTGCCCCGGACGATGCGCCAAATATAAATGCCGGTAACAGCACGGCAAGACCCCAGGCAAATGTTATTTGTATGGAGCCAGCGCCCTTCATTCCGGATTTGTTTAAGGTCACATTTGCTACTACACCATCACCTAATAGGATGAGCATTGCAGTACCTAATAATTCTGCAATAAATATTAACATACTGACACCTCCAAAAAATTTTGGCCCTCCTTATTTACTCATCTTTTGCCCATCCAAAGGAACATTTTACTGCTTTGTTCCAGCCTTTTACTTTTTGTTCTCTAACTTCATCCTCCATATTAGGATCAAAAACTTTTGATATCGTCCAGTTTTTAATAACATCTTCCTTGGTATCCCAGTATCCCACGGCAAGTCCAGCAAGATATGCAGCGCCCATAGCTGTAGTTTCTACGCACTCAGGTCTTAGAACCGGCGCATTTATTATGTCTGACTGGAATTGCATTAAGAAATCATTAGCACATGCCCCACCATCCACCTTAAGGGCACTTAGCTTAATACCTGAGTCTTCTTCCATGGCTCTCAATACATCAAAGGTCTGATAAGCCAAGGACTCCAAGGTTGCGCGTATAATATGATATTTATTACAACCTCTTGTTAACCCGACTATAGTTCCTCTTGCATACTGATCCCAATGGGGGGCTCCAAGGCCGGTAAATGCAGGAACTACATAGCAGCCGTTTGTGTCAGGCACTTTTTTTGCCATGTATTCTGAATCCGGCGATGTATCGATTAGCTTCATTTCATCACGAAGCCATTGGATAGCTGCACCGGCAACAAAAATAGACCCCTCAAGTGCGTAATTCACTTTTCCGTCCAACCCCCAAGCAATAGTTGTAACAAGACCATTTTTAGAAAACACCGGGGTTTCTCCTGTATTCATGAGCATAAAGCAACCGGTTCCATATGTATTTTTTGCTTCACCGGGGTTATAGCATGTTTGTCCAAACAAAGCAGACTGCTGGTCACCTGCAGCCCCACCAATAGGTA
Organism: Clostridiaceae bacterium; assembly: GCA_012520615.1. Lineage (GTDB taxonomy): Bacteria > Bacillota > Clostridia > DSM-8532 > DSM-8532 > DTU059. The sequence continues at coordinate 10,125 of JAAYNX010000181.1, forward strand.
TTGCTCCGCCAAAGTAGGAAGGATCTGTTTCACCATAAACACAGCTGGATGGCATAGCCTTAGGCAGCATTGATCTTGGAATGTTAAGTTCTGCAAGAATCTCATCATCCCAATCCAGATCAATGATATTAAAGAGCAGAGTTCTGGATGCATTGGAATAATCGGTTACGTGAACCCTTCCGTTCGTCAGTTTCCAGATTAACCAAGTTTCAACTGTACCAAACAGTAATTTACCAGCCTCTGCTTTTTCTCTAGCGCCTTCCACATTATCAAGAATCCACTTTACCTTTGTTCCAGAGAAATATGCATCAATTACAAGACCTGTCTTTTGTCTGATTGTTTCAACCAGTCCCTTTTCTTTTAAAGAATCGCAGTATTCAGATGTTCTTCTGCACTGCCACACGATAGCATGGTATACCGGTTCACCGGTTTCCTTATCCCATACAATAGTTGTTTCACGCTGGTTTGTAATACCTATAGCAGCTATATCCTCCGCTGTTGCACCAATTTTTCGCATTGCCTCAGTAGCAACACCTAGTTGAGAAGCCCAAATTTCGTTTGCATCATGTTCTACCCATCCTGGTTTTGGAAAGTATTGAGTAAACTCCTTCTGTGCTACACTGCACAACTCTCCTTTTGCATTGAACAGTATACAACGGTTACTTGTTGTACCTGAATCTAATGCCATTACATATTTGCCCATGCGCTTATACCCTCCTATGCATTTTCTCCAAATATACAAGCTTTGGTCTTGATATCTTTGGCTATTTCTAACATATGCTAGGTAACTCTCTTTTAGTATTAGCTGCCATAATAAAGTTTGATGTTTGACAATGAATTGATAAAAGGAAGTACAACTTATTTTATTAATTTACGAAATTAATCTTGATTTTTCTATTAAAAACTTCAATTAGCCCCTCATCCTTTAATTCTTTAATTACTCTGAAAAGCGACGGCCTTTGGACACCGAAATAATCCGCAAGCTGCTTTTTTGTTAAGGGAAGTGTGACCATATCTGATTGTTGCTTGATGGATAATCCATAAAAATAATCAAGGACATTTTTGCGTAAAGACTTTTGAGAAAACATAACTATTTTGCGATTCATTCCTTGAGAATTCTGTGAAAGCGACTTTACAAACTGCATAACGAAGTTGTAATTCTCAAGAAGTATGCATACTGCCCTCTTCGTTATATGCAACAAACAGCAATCCGTCATACAATAAATATTGAACGGGTATTGATTATTATCACCAAAAAGTAAATTTGCAGCAATAATACTTTTACTTTTAAATTCAGACATTACACGCTCCGAACCGTTTTCCGCAAGCGAATATGCCACTAGACTTCCGGACAAGACTACATCAAGCATGCTGCATTCATCTTCACGAGAATGAACCGTTGTGTTTTTCTTATACTTGCACTCGTATATCTCACGCTCTTTAATTAGATCTGATAATAGCTGTTCATCAACATCTGCCAGAAGCGGAATCTGTTTTAGGTTAATGATTTTCATTATGAACCCTCCTCTTGAATCCTCCTCAATTTATTATGTCAAAAAGAAACATAGGTGTCTATATCCGAATCTGAAACATTGCTATAATTCATAGCGAATCTATTATTGTGATTAAGGAGGACATATGGATATATTCACAATTGCCGTTTGGATTATAACGGCTGGATTTTTAATCTTTTCTTTCGTTAAAGACAAAAGCAAAACAAAAGAAGCGTTAAAAAGTGCATTAGGCATGGGAAAAGGAATGCTTATTTCCATTTTATCGATTATTTTTGCAATCGGCTTATTACTTACAATATTTACACCCGAGTCAATTGCAGCATTTGTTGAAAAACAAAATGTTCTTGTCGCAACCATTTCCGCCGCAATTCTGGGAACAGTAACGCTTGTTCCTGCATTTATTGCGTTTCCGCTTGTTGGAACACTTATCAGCGGAGGAGTGGGTATTATTCCCTCTGTTGCATTCTTGACAACACTTACAATGGTAGGAGTTGTTACTTTCCCGCTTGAAATTAAAGCCTTCGGAAAGAAATTTACATTTGTAAGAAACGGGCTTAGCTTTATTTTTGCCATTGTGATTGCACTGGTTATGGGGGTGATTATATGACAAAGGTAATTAAAAAAATTAGAGAGAATCTTTTTCTTGTTTTCATTATTCTCTGCTATGCAGTAATTCTCATAATTAAGCCGCAAACAGGGTTTGATGCAGTAAAAAACAGCGGCTACTACATAAAAGAAATGCTGATGATTATGCCTGTTATTTTTGTGCTAACCGCCTTGCTTGATATATGGGTGCCAAAACAGACCATCATGAAATATCTTGGCCAAGAATCAAAATTCAAAGGAATATTTCTGTCCTTTGCTTTAGGTGCCATCTCAGCCGGTCCGGTTTATGCCGCCTTCCCTATTTGTATAATGCTTCATAAAAAAGGGGCATCCATAAGAAATATTGTCATTATATTGAGTTCATGGGCAGTTATTAAAATCCCAATGCTCATTAATGAATTAAAATTCCTAGGCCCTAAATTTATGCTTGTACGCTGGGTATTAACAGTTTTTGCAATTCTAATATTCTCATGGATTGCCTCAAAAATTGTAAAAGATGAGGATCTGCCAAAAAAAATCAAAGAAGTGAAAACCGGACTAAGCATAAATAAAGACGCTTGCATGGGCTGCACTCTATGTACACAAGAATATAAAGAGCTTTTTGAAATGAGTAACAAGAAAGCTATTATAAAGGAGCACAGTTTTGAACCGGATAAAGAAAGGCTTAAAAAGGCAATTGATCGTTGCCCGGTTAACGCAATAGAATTTGGCGAGGAATAGAGAATCAGGAATATAAAAATTTAAGGGTATTGCGCAAAATAAGCGTAATACCCTTAATTTTTTTAGTTAAAAGAAATCCGTACTACCACTGCAATTCTGATTAGAAAATTACAGGGTTTCTGTCTCTTCCTCTGTTTCACTTTCGATATCTGTAGCTCTTATTTTAGGCTTATTTATTGTTAATACCATCTTATCAGCTTCGATATCCGGCTGTATCCCTTTTGGGTACTTAACATCGTTGATAGTAATTTTATCATCGGCCTCCAGATTGGTTACATCGATTTCGATATAATCAGGTATATCCTGAGGCAAGCCCTTCACAGGAATTTGATCCATGTGTTGAATTACTAAAAGCTTCTTAAATTCTACAGAATCTTTACCGATTAATTTAATGTCCAGATTTGCCTTGATTTCTTCAGTAAGTGATATTTGTTGAAAATTCACACTTAATAGCTCCCTGTTTATCGGGGAATAATTCATTTCCTTAACCATTGCGGTTATCTTTTCATGTCCTGCCAACTCAAGATCAAATAAATAATTTCTACCGTGTTTTGATAAGCTTTTTAGCAATTCCTCTTGTTTTACCTTTACAGAGATTGAATCCATGCCTTTTCTACTGATAGACGCAGGTACATAACCTATTTTTCTTAGCTGTTTGCTTGCTCTGCTATTTGTATGTTCCCTTTTTTCTATTATCATTGTTGCTTTTCCGCTCATAATTATATTTCTCCTTTCAAAAATAAATATAAATTATATAAAGGGCATAATAAGCCATCTTTCGACACTATAAATGCAAATTTATAGTGCTACTTAAATTAATAAATAATTATTTAATTATTTTAATTGTATCAAAAATAAATATATTTATCAAATTCGGCATAAATAGCGTTTGTGTCAAGCAATCGTGGGCAATTTATTTATTTTTCCAATAGTAAGAATATACCAGTGTTCTAATGGACTATATTTAACCTTGTTTACCGCATTTATTCCACGGTCCCCTTGATAATGAGCC
>JAAYNX010000216.1 GCA_012520615.1 Clostridiaceae bacterium
ATCCCGGCACTTGCGTATCAATATTTTCATAAGCTTTTATAAGCGTATCAATCTCTTTTGCGACACGGTTATTAAACCCGCTTAGAATAGAATTCATCCTTTCGGGAGTTATGGGGTATAATTCAACAGAGTAATACTTAATATAAACATCACTTAGATTGTTGATTTTTAAATACTCCATAAGAGCCACTACTGTTCGTCCTGCACCAAAACCGGTCTCTCCGATAATTATATGGTCCCCGGAATCTATAGACTTGCTAATTCTTTCAATAAGATTATTATTTATAAAATGTATTTGTTGTGCTTCATCCAGTGCATTTACAACATCGAAATAACGATCATCAAAATGCTCATTTACAAGGTATGATGGTATCTCCATATTACGCTTCCTTTATTGTATTCGTTTTAACGGCCTTCCATTATCCATTATAACGAGAATAAAGTTTTCCGTCACATCTAAAATATTAACCTTCATCATCCCATTCAATATAATCAATAACCCAGGCAGTTAGCTCGTTAAGCGACGGATGTATTACCATGGAATCATTGATTGGCGTAAAGGTTCCTAGAGGCGGGCAGACAAGCTTATTATCTCTTTTTGTCAGCCTCTTTTCGCATTTATGTTTGGCATTCATCAGATATACAAATGGCTGCAGAAGAATTGATGCATGTGGACCTACTATATGCGCGCCAAGTATAGTTTTCTCTTCGCCTACAATAATTTTAACAAAGCCGTTATCAGTAGAATCTCGGGTTATACCCATAGCAATACCACCGGCAATTTGCGAAAAATAATTTTTACCAATCCAATATCTTATTCCTGAGTTCTTTACTTCCGCTTCGGTCATTCCCACATGGGCAACCTGCGGACAAGTGAACACGGCCCAAGGTACGGCATTATAACAAGCTTTTCTTTTATCCTCGTGTGTGAATAAATTGTGAATGAGAATTTCGGCTTCATAATTTGCTTTGTGTCTAAACTGATATTTTCCGTTTATATCACCGATTGCATATATCCCTTGTTGACTGGTTTCCAAGTATTCATTTGTTTTTATCCAACCTCTGGAATCAGTTTCAACATCCGTGTTAAATAACTTTAATTTATCGGTGTTTGATCTAACCCCTGAGGCAAGGAATATTTCATCGGCTTCAACAACCTTTTTTTCTCCCGTTAGCATATCTTCTATGCTTAGAGTTTTATGACTGCCGTTTCTCCCTGCTTCTACAATTTTTGTGTTCGTCAATACTGTTATTCCGTTTTTATCAAATTCATTTTTTACAAGACTGCTTATTTCATCTTCTTCGGTTGCTAAGATATGCGACTTCATTTCAATAATTGTAACCTTTGTTCCGAAAGCGGAAAAAATGTGGGCAAACTCGGCTCCAATAGCTCCACCTCCCACTATTATCAAGCTTGACCAAGGCTTATCCGGAAATTTACTGCCAAAAAAGCTTTCGGAAACAATATAGCCGGTTTCCTCTATACCCTTTATCGGCGGAATGAACGACTCTGCGCCTGTGGCGATAACAATTAGGTCACTCTGAATTTCTTCTGAAAAGCTGCCATCTTTATACTTGACCTTGAGGCTTTTTTTGCCTGTAAACTCGGCTATTCCATTATAAACCTGCAAATTTTCCACTTGTTTAAGGCTTTTTTCCATAATAATACTATGGTTTATCTGTTCCCACATCCGTTCTGAGATCATATTCCAATCAACAGCTGGTTTGCTAAAGCTAATCCCGACTCTGTTGGACTTTTCGGACTCACGAATTAAATCAGCAGGATAAACAAGCATTTTTGAAGGTATACAGCCTTTTGTAAGGCATGTTCCACCAAATTTGGACTTCTCAACAATTGCACATTTCATGCCTACGGAAAGTGCTGCTTCTATAATCATAAGTCCTGCACCGCTACCAATAACAATAATATCGAATTTTTTCATGCTTAAACCTCCATAAATAATACTGTTAAGAGAGAATAGTTTTTGTAACCATGCCGTTTAAAGTAGCTCTTCTATAAGCTGAGCCTTTACTTCCTCAAAATTGTTCTTCTTAATATCTACACACAGAATACTAAGCTCAATTTCATCGGCATCATCCCTTAAGATAATTCGTGTTTTAGGAGTAGGAATATTCTCCCTACAATATATCCTAAGCTATCCTTCATTAGTGTTTCCCGCCGCGTCTCTTGTAATCCTTTTGAATTTCTTCATTCCAGTTGTCAGACATTGCTTCGCATGCACGAAACTTGGCTATGGTATCGCTCATGACACGAAAATTGAGTTCTACACCTTCGCTGTCCGCGTGGTAGTTTTGGGCACGATTTGGGGCAATACCAAAGCGCTTGGCAGTTTCAACAG
>JAAYNX010000239.1 GCA_012520615.1 Clostridiaceae bacterium
CTCATCAAGGGATTATGGCAGGGGATTTCAGATGCTGGAGCATGGCTATGGAGTAAAATTTCAGGTTTCTTTGGCGGAATTGTTGATAAAATTAAAGATTTCTTTGGTATTCATTCACCATCTACCTTATTTGCCGGACTTGGTGCGAATATGGGTGAAGGTATCGGTGTAGGATTTGAAAAAGCAATGAATAGTGTCAGCAAAGATATGCAAAATGCTATCCCAACTGACTTTGATATAAATGAGGGTATAAATGTTGGACAATCAAATATCTTTGGGAAAAGTGCCAACAGTGGTAGCGGATTTACACTTCATATAGAAAACTTCTATAACAATACAGATAAGGATATAGAGCAGCTTGCATACGAATTTGAGTTCTACAGGCAGCGTTTATCCTTGGCAAGGGGTGGTGCATAGTGCTTAGTTTTACATTTAACGGAAAAGATAGCTATAAAGACTATGGAATACTAATTGAGAAACGACCTAACGTGCCATCTCCAAAGCGAAGGGTTTCATACATAAACATTCCTGGAAGAAACTCAAGCCTAAAATATGATGAGGAAACTTATGAGGATATAACATTATCCGTTGAGTGCGCTGCAGTTGGTAATATACAAAACAGAATAGACGATATTAAAGCATGGCTCATTGGCTCTGGAGAGAGTGAGCTTATTTTTAGCTATCAGAGTGATAAAAAGTACATCGCACAGGTTGTGAACAGTATTGATTTTGAGATAATCCTGAAAATTTCCTCGAGGTTTGTGATTATATTTAATTGCAGACCTTTTAAATATTCAGCAATAAATGAGATTATTGATATTACTTCGGGTATGGGAACTTCTGTTTTAAATAGAGGTACTGTTGAAAGCAGGCCAGTAATCAAAGTGTATTGCACTGGAAGTGGAAGCTTTACTATTAATGGCCGCAAGGTTGAATTGACTGATATAGACAATACTTTTGTTGTCATAGATAGTGAACTTGAGGAAGCATATTTTATTGAAGGCGGAGTTCTATTGAATGCCAACAACAACATGGCGGGTGTGTTTCCTATACTTGATGTTGGAAATAACATAGTCACTTTTAACGGAGGAGTAACAAAATTAGAAATCATTCCTAATTGGCGGTGGTTGTAATGATTGTGATTTATGAAAAAAAAGAGAAGAACTTTGATAAAAATGGTCTTGCTGTTTTAAATGAGGCAGTGGAATGTAAGATAATTGAAAAGCTTAATAATGAATATGAGTTGGTGATATCCTATCCCCTGTATTCGAAAAAGGCGCAGTATATTCAGCCCTTTAATGTTATCAAGGCTGATGGGCAGCTATTCAGAATTTATAACACTAACAAAGACAGTAAAGCAGGGTTGGTGACCGCATATGCCCGGCATATTTTTTATGACCTTTTAAATTACGTTATTCAGGATAGACGAGCGGAAAATAAAACCTGTAAGGAAGCATTAGATATTATTTTGGACGAACTAGAACTTACAGGAGTGTATACTTCGGAATCAGATATTGTAGAAACAGCTACACAATACCTTGTTAAGAAAAATGGAGTAGAGTCTGTTTTTCTCCTTGTAAATGAATGGCAAGGAGAGTTGGAACGGGATAACTTTAAAATTGGAATCTATAAAAACAAAGGCGCAGACAGAGGGGTTCACATCCGGTACGGAAAGAATATCATCGGTATCAGTGAAAAACTTAATTGCGATAATGTGGCGACCTGGATATATCCCGTTGGCATGGATGGGATCACATTGCCGGAAAAATACCTCTTAAATCCACAATGGCAGGACTCTGATTATCCTGACTTTGCCCTTGTTAAAATTGTAGAGTTCAGAGAGGCAAACAGTGAAGGATTGCTGCGATTGGAAGCACAAAAGTATCTGGATGCCCATGCAATTCCAGAAGTAAATTACAAGGTTGACTTTATTTTGCTTGGGCAGACCGAGGAGTATAAAAATTATAAAGTGCTTGAGCATGTCGAAGTAGGCGATATTGTAACGGTGAAGCATAGTATCCTCGGCATTGATATTAAAGTTAAGGTCATAAGTCTTGAGAAAGACATCTTAAGTGCAAAGAATACGAAAGTCGAACTTGGACA
>JAAYNX010000100.1 GCA_012520615.1 Clostridiaceae bacterium
CATTAATAATGTTTTGCGTGTTTTAGAAGAAAAGAATTACAGTGGGCTTGATATTGATTTTGAATATATTTATCCGAGTGACAGAGAAAACTACAATAATTTCTTAAGGAAAGTTGTTGCAAGGCTACGACCATTAGGTTACAGCATAACAACAGCACTTGCTCCAAAAATATCGGCAGACCAAGAAGGCATACTATACGAAGCCCACGACTATCCGGTCCATGGAGAACTTGCAGATCACGTAATTATAATGACATATGAATGGGGATACACTTATAGCCCTCCAAGGGCAGTAGCACCTATTAATGAGGTACGCAGAGTACTTAATTATGCAGTAACCGCAATACCTCGCCAGAAAATATTTATGGGTATACCCAATTACGGATATAACTGGACTTTGCCATTTGAAGAAGGAACTGCAGCACAAACAATATCTAATGTTGGTGCTGTTGATTTGGCATATAATGTCGGAGCATCAATCAGCTTTGATCCAATAGCCCAAGCACCATATTTTAGGTATTATGATGAAAACGGAAGACAACATGAGGTTTGGTTTGAGGATGCGCGCAGTATTTTAGCAAAGCTCACCCTTGCTAACGAGTTTAGAGTAGGTGGACTTAGTTATTGGACAATTAACAGATACTTCCCACAGAACTGGCTGGTTTTAAATTCAGTATATGATGTTGTAAAAGTTTTATAAAGAGCTTACTCTCGTTATACGGGTACATTACCCCAACAATGTAAAATTACCAAACGCCCTCAGTATATTACTAAGGGCGATAATTTTTTAATTTATATGTTTAACATCCATTCCAATTGGTAATTATTTATTATTATATCTTTAAGGGGACTGATAGAAATGAATTACTTACAAAACGTAACAAAGCGCCTTTCCGATATAAATGATAAAATTGGTAATAAAACAATATTGATTGCGATAAGGCGCGGACTTACATACATGATTCCCCTTATATTACTTGGCTCACTTGCACTAGTTTTTATAAGTCTGCCTATACCTGCCTATCAAAGCTTTATGCAAGATGTTTTCGGTTCACAATGGAAAAACATACCCTCATATATACAAGATGGAACTTTTAATATTCTATCGATAATAATGGTTATTTGTATAAGCAGCTCATTGGTCGAGGAATTTAAAAAGGATTGGTCACTGAATATAAATCCGATAATTGCTTCATCTGTTTCTTTAGCTTCTTTTATTGCAATTTCCGGTATTACTAAAAAAGGATTTCAAATAGCTAATTTTGGTGTAATAGGTGTATTTGTCGCAATAGTAACTGCGGTAAGCTCCAGTTGGATTTTTATGAGACTTAGTTCGGTGAGCTTTTTAAAAATAAAAGCTTTTCCTGACGGAGCCAATTCGGCGTTTAATTATAGTTTGACATCAATTCTTCCAGCCGCAATAACTGTTTCCTTTTTTGCAGCAGTTTATCACGTATTAACTTTATTATTTGGCATAACACACATACAAAACCTTATTTCAGATTCATTAACTTCCTTATTCAGCGGTATAAAATCACCCTTATTAAGTGGAATACTCTTTATTGCACTGGTACATATTTTCTGGTTTTTTGGCATGCATGGGAGCAATATTCTAGAACCGGTAGCCAAAAGTATTTTTATACCCGCACTTACAGTTAATCAGTCATTAATAGAATCAAATCACCTTCCTACCGAGATATTCACCAAAACTTTCTTCGATACCTTTGTACTTATGGGTGGATGTGGAACTGCTTTATGTCTTATAATAGCAATCTTGATTAAAGGAAGAAAAAAGAATCAACAGAAGCTTGCAAAGCTATCGTTTTTGCCGGTATTCTTCAACATAAATGAGCTTATTGTCTTTGGCATCCCTATTGTCCTGAATCCGATTTTTCTAATTCCGTTTATTTTTGTTCCGCTACTCTTAACGCTTACTTCATACTTGGCATTGTTCTATGGATTTGTTCCGTATACATCCAACCTCGTAGAATGGACAACTCCCATTTTTTTAAGTGGTTATTACTCCACAAATTCTATTAGTGGAAGCGTATTGCAACTATTTAATTTAGTTCTAGGAACTGCTTGTTATATACCATTTGTTAAACTGGCCCAAAATATATCAGATTTTCAGATAAAAAATAGTATCAATAAAGTGTATGATTATTTTAAGCAGAATGAAGAGCGGGGTGTAGTAGCACCACTGCTTGATAGATACGATGATATTGGCAGCATATCTAGGTTTCTGGCAGTAGATTTAGAACATAGCATCGATAGTAACAAAATTAAATTGTTTTATCAGCCTCAGGTTAATTATGATGGGGAAGTTATAGGTGTTGAAGCACTTTTAAGATGGAACCATGAAACCTACGGCTTCATTTACCCACCTTTTATTATAGCTCTTTCAATAGAAGCCCAACTTAACAATAAGCTTGATTATTGGATACTTGATACTGCATGCAGAGACTTAAAAAAAATGAATGAACTAGGCTTAAATAATCTATCAATGGCGGTAAATGTATCCGCAACCCAAATCGAAGATAGTAGATTTATAGATAACCTAGTTGAGATACTTAATAAGAATCAAATAGAACCAAATAAGCTTAAACTTGAGATTACAGAACAATCGGCACTAAGAAAAGGAAATAAGCTATTAGATATATTACTTTCTATTAAAAAAATGGGTGTCAAATTAGAAATGGATGATTTCGGTATGGGTCATAGTTCACTTATGTATCTCAAGGAATATGAATTTAATACTATTAAGCTGGATGGTTCACTTGTTCGAGACATTACTACCAATAGCAGCTGCAGAAATATTATTTCATCAATTGTTGAATTAGGTAAAACACTTAACTATTCTGTATTAGCAGAGTTCGTTGAGAATGAAGAACAGAGGGACATACTCCACGCGCTTGGTTGTGATCAGTATCAGGGCTATTTATACAGCAAAGCAATACCATATAGCGAAGTAGTGGAATATATATTGAGAACAAAAAGTAAAAATTCAGATTTCGAATTATTATGATAGGTTGCATTGTAAAGAATCATTTTATTTAGTTTAATATAATTTTATTGTGGAAAATAATTATTAATTAATTTATTTGTTCATTTATTAATTCATCTTCATCTATTAGCCGACTAATAATATTAACTTTGCAAGAAAAGGAGGGAATAAGGGCGTATCACTAAATGATATAGAACAGACGCAAGATTATAGGAGGTTAAAAAAATATGTTTATTTCACTAGATGAGACAAAAAAGCTAATTACAGAGGGAAAACTATTACATATAGCAGCGGATGAAAAGTTAATTAATCAGCTGCCAAAGGGTAATTGGATTGGAGGTACAACCCCATATTTTATTACTGAAAGTGGTGGAACTGTAAGTGACGAAAAACTATTTGTTGATGAAATTGATTTCGCAAAAGATTTTAAATTAGCTGAATATGATAAGAATAATATTTTAGATATAACTAAGGAAGCCTACCATAATGGTATTACAATAATTATTATTCCATTTGCCAGTGATGTAGGCGTTTATTTTTCAAAAGAAGCTCCTAATTCAGAAGACTTTTTGTTAACGCCAATTATAGGATGGATATCAGGTTTTAATCTTGAGAGAGGCGGAACAGCAAAAGTATATAATGGTATTGATGGAACAGTATTCAATGATAAAGCCGTTGCTTTGCATATTAACTTACCTGATAATAAATTTGCTTCAATAGGAATCATAAATATATTTAAATATAATGAATGTGCAGATATAATTGAGTTCTATGAGGACAGTCTTTATGTAAGAAATTGTAAAGTAAATGGCAAGGATGTTATCTTTGAAAAGTATATAGCAGATAATAAAATAGATACAAAGCTTCCTTTGGTTTGTGATTATAACAGTGCATTAGTGAATGCATCAATAAAATCAATATCATCAGATGACAATACCGTTGAATTATATGCACCGGTTTTTGCCGGAAGACAATACCGGTTTGCCAGCTCTATAAAAAACTATCATGATTGCTTTGATAGGTGTATTGATGATTATAAAAATTGCAAACCATTCTTTTCTTGTAATTGCATCCTAAATTATCTATATGGTAATTTTGTTGGAAAGTCTACCAGACCTTTTGAAGGTCCAGTTACCTTTGGAGAGGTGGCGCACCAACTATTAAATCAGACACTCGTATATGCAGAAATTGTAGAATAGTATAAAAAAGCATACAAAAATTTTCTTTTTTATATTAACACTTGACAATGAAATTTAGAATGTGGTAATGTATATACGTGGTGTGTAACTGCTAGCAGGCATGAACCTATGTATTAAACATTAGTTCGTGCCTTTTATTTTTTCTTCTTGTTTAATATAACCTTTAAAATGCAAAATGTTTGTGCAAAATGTTTGGAGGTTTATATGAATAGAATTAAAATCGTCTACAACAATCCTATGGGTTTTCACGCAAGACCCGCAACTATGTTCTCAAAGGTAGCATCTGAATATAAAAGCAATATTACCGTCAAAAATGGAGATAAGGAAACAGATTCAAAAAATATAATCGGTTTATTAACTTTAAATATTAACCCGGGTGATGAAATGGAAATTATAGCTGATGGCTCGGATGAAGAAGCTGCATTAAAGGCATTAAAAAACCTTATTGAAAATGATTTTGATGAATAAGGCTTCATTAGTATATGTTTGTGACAGCAAAATTAATCTGAGTGATTCGTTATTTTTGATGGAAATATAGGATATATATATATTAACCCCGTTTATAATAATATTACTAAAATGAGCAAAATGAGAGATCTTGAAATACAAAGCTGAACAATGATAGTATCCACTAGTAACATGGTTTTTAAAATGGGCATTTATCTATGACATATAAGATATCTTGGAGGGAGTCCATTGCAGACTAAAACAAAGTACTTAATTGAAAAAGTAATGAATAATAATGTGGTTCTTGTTACCGATCTTCAAAGCAACCATGAAATGATTTTAATCGGTAGGGGCTTAGGATTTGGGAAAAAAGACAAAACTATAGTAGAGTTTGACAATGCTCAAATAGACAAAGCTTTTCTTACCTTTAATAAAAAACTGAAAGAAGAGTACTTTGCACTTATTTCACAGTTAGATGAAAGCGTAATTGATATTTGTGAAGAAATAATAACCATAGCAGAACAGAACCTTGGAAAACTGAATGATCATTTGCATATTGTACTAACGGATCACGTAGGGTTTGCACTTGAACGTATTAAATTAGGTATTGAAATAGAAAATCCATTTCTATTTGATATAAAATCACTATATCCCCATGAATTTGAGATTGGTAAGAGGGGAGCAGAAATAATTAAGGAACGTCTTGGAATTCAGATTTCTGAATCGGAAATGGGATTTATAGCTCTTTACCTGCAATCGGCACGGCAAAACAAAACCATTACCGAGACAGTACAGGATACAAGAATACTGAAAGAAGCAGTAGATATTGTAGAAGAAGCATTTGATATTAGAATTAATCCGGAGGAACCTGCGTACATAAGATTTATAAATCACTTAAAACTCAAAACAAACCAGATTCAAATAGAAAAATACGCGGTTAATCCGTTACTAAAAACTATTAAAGAACAATTTAAGGACTCTTTCAATATTGCCATTAAAATTGCAGACCATATACGCAAAAACAAAGATATTGATATCTCTGAGGATGAATTAGGGTATATGGCAATACACATTGAAAGAATGAGGACATTTGCTAAAAGCTAATAAAATGATAAGCGTGTAACTGATGAATATTCAGGCATGAGCTTGTGTATCGAAAAAAGAAATTATGCTTTTTTCTGGTATATAAGTTCGTGCCTTTTTATTTTAAACACAATAAAGGCTAGATTATCTACACAGAGTAGAGTCCTTGAAATTGGAGAAAGGAGGGTAGACGAACAATTAAACTGAGTGGAATATCAAAATTAAAAGGAGATGGAAAAATGAGTAATTTTTTTGGAAAGGTTCAAAAGTTAGGAAAATCTTTTATGCTTCCAGTTGCTGTAATGCCTGTTGCAGCACTCATGTTACGTCTTGGAGCAGATGACGTATTTAAGATGCCTTTTATTATGCAAGCTGGCGCAGCTATCTTTGATAACTTGGCTATTCTGTTTGCTATCGGTATTGCTTTTGGTTTAGCCAAGGATAACCACGGTGCCGCTGCTTTGGCAGGTGCTGTTGCTTATTTTGTTTTGACTAAAGGTACTGCGGTCATAAATCCCGAGATTAATATGGGTGTCTTGGCCGGTATAATCGGCGGTATTGTGGCAGGTATTACATACAACAAATTCCATAATATTAAACTGCCAGATTTTCTAGGGTTCTTTGGAGGAAAACGATTTGTACCAATCATGACTTCTTTTATTTGTATAGTATTAGCATTAATCCTTGGATATGTTTGGCCGCCAATACAATCAGTAATTGATGCTGTTGGTCTTTGGATGATAGGCTCCGGTGCTGTAGGCGTATTCTCTTTTGGTACCTTAAACCGTTTGTTAATTCCTACAGGACTTCATCATGTTATTAATAACATTGCATGGTTCATATTTGGTGAGTTTGGTGGTGCAACAGGCGATTTACATCGTTTCTTTGCTGGAGATCCCACAGCGGGTATCTTTATGACAGGATTTTTCCCGGTAATGATGTTTGGTCTACCTGCAGCTGCATTGGCTATGATTAAAACCGCAAAACCCCAAAATCGTAAAGCAGTTACTGGTGCTTTGCTTGGTATTGCGTTCACATCATTCCTGACAGGTATTACAGAGCCTATTGAGTTTATGTTCATGTTCTTAGCTCCTGTTCTATATATTGGACATGCAATATTAACAGGTGCGGCTCTTGCTGTTACATATCTTCTTGGAATACGTCATGGCTTTGGATTCTCCGGAGGAGCAATTGACTATTTCTTGAATATGAACCTAGCAACCAAAGGATGGTTGATTATTCCTGTAGGTATTGTATTTGCAATAATTTATTATTTTATGTTTGTTATAATAATAGAAAAAATGAATTTACCAACCCCTGGAAGAATGGATGATGAATCCGGTAGCAGCGCAGACAGTATAATTGCTGAAAAGGGAATAAGCGGTCTTGCCCTCGAATACATAAACAAATTAGGAGGTAGAGGCAATATCGTTGAATTAGATTCATGTATTACAAGACTTCGTCTTACCGTTGAAGATTCAAGTATTATAAGTGATGATGACTTAAAAGCACTTGGAGCATCCGGTGTGTTACGTCCAACCAAGAAGAATATGCAGGTTGTTGTTGGAACAAAGGCTGAGTTAATAGCAGACGAAATTAAAAAGTTGCTTAAATAAATAAAACCTGTATAATATTTTTCTGAAGTAATTGCACTTTGAATATTTTGAATCCTCCTAAATTCATTTTAATTATTGTGCATTACTTATAAATTACCCCTGAAGACTGAATCAAGGGAGATCCCCTCTCCCTTGACTCAGTTGGATAATAAAATATTATTTTACAAAACTTATAAGCATGGTATAATCATTAACAAGGAGAGTTTTTATGTTTGGACTTAATAAAAAGAAGAATCTAGCTATAGATTTTATGGCACCGCTTTCAGGGAAAATTATTGATATTACAGAAGTACCCGATGAAGTATTTTCAAAGAAAATGGTAGGGGATGGTATAGCGATAGAGCCAACATGCGGGTTAGTGGTTTCTCCTTGCAATGGTACGGTTACTATGATATTCAATACAAACCATGCTGTTGCCATAAAAACCAAAGATGGCTTAGATATTCTTATTCATTTGGGAATAGATACAGTTGAATTAAAAGGTGAGGGATTCAAAAGGCTTACTGAAGTAGGGAAGGAAGTCAGTACAGGAGATGTTCTAATTGAGATGGATTTAGATAAAATAAAATCTATGGGTAAGCATACTGTAACTCCTGTCATAATAACAAATTCTAACATGGTAGAAGAAATTGATAAAAAATTTGGAATGGCAGAAGCCATAAAAGATAAGATAATGAAAATAAAGCTTAAAAAACCATAAAGCTTTTTAGGTTTATATAAAAATTATAGAGAGCAATTTGCTCTCTTTTTGTTTATGGTTTAAACAAACTGGCTTTAATAAGTCTTTTTTTTATCTCAGGCCCAGCAAAAGCAACGATCAACATTTTAGCCAAGTCTCCGGGAATAAAAGGAATTACTCCAATAGAAAGTGCAGCATATGCAGACATATTAGCTTGATATGCAAGCCATGTAGTACCGAAGGCATATAACACTGCCGTACCTAATATCATACCTGTTAAACATAAATACCATTTATCAATAAATTTATCAATAAAAAATCCAGAAATAAGTGCCATAAAGATAAAACCTAATAGATATCCGCCGGTAGGGCCGAGTAGTTTACCTAGCCCGCCTGAAAATCCGGAGAATACTGGTACACCCACTAACCCGATTAATAAATAAACCATGCAGCTGATGGTACCCTTTTTCATACCGAGGATATAAAGGGCAAAAAAGATGGCTAGGTTTGTTAAAGAAATTGGCACCAGACCTATAGGTATAGATAAAGGTCCAAGAACACAGATTATTGCAGCCATGATACCAATAAGCACCATTTGATGAATTTTAGCTTTATTTTTCATTGTAACCTCCGACTGTTGGATTTTATGCGGGTAAAGCATCTAAACTTATATAGCACATACTAAAGTATAAATGAAAAACAAAACTATTGTCAACCAAAAATATATTTAAGTTAACAAAGACGTTAAATCGTTGCAACTACGACGCTTATTACAATCGCATAAAAAACTGTATTTAAAATAGTTTTCGCACATCTAGTTGTGGAATCTGTTTTAAAATACACTATTACCAACTATTCTCAAAGAAATATTTAAATATTTACAAGACGTTCACAATTTTAGTGGTATAATTGAATAAATAAAAACATGGAGTGTGTATAATGATAAAATCTAAAATAATAATGAGCATATTAACTGTTGCTCTTTCTGTCAGTATTTTTACCGGTTGTTCCACTGGCAAAATCGTAACACCTGGGGAATCTTCCAATCCATCAGAAAATCCCGCACCTAATAAATTTAATTATAGTGACAGTATTGATGAAAATGGCTTTTGGTCGAATGTCACAGCATTAGATTGCGTTGAACTTACACAATATACCGGAATATCAATACCTAGTAATATCCATACAATTAATGATGAATTCATACAAACGAAAGTAAATTCAATATTAGAAAATTATAAGAAACAGTACCAGATAACAGATCGTGCCGTTGAAGCTGGGGATACCGTCAATATGGATTATGTAGGCAGTATAGATGGCGTAGAATTTGAGGGAGGAAGCACAAAGGGTGCCGGAACAGATGTTACCATTGGTGTTACCAGCTATATTGATGACTTTCTTGAACAACTTATAGGTCATACTCCCGGTGAATCGTTTGATGTTGAAGTGACATTTCCGGAAGATTACGGTGTTGAAGAATTAAATGGAAAAGATGCTGTTTTTGCTGTAACACTGAACTATATCATTGAATCAGTTTTACCTGAATTAAGTGATGAATTTGTAGCAGAGAATTTATCAGCCCAATATGGATGGAATACTGTTAATGAAATGGAGACGGAGATCAGAGATGCCATGAAAAGCGATGCTGTATCGGGCTATATACAAGAACATCTCCTTGAAAATGTAAAAATAAAGTCCCTTCCGGATAGTCTTTTAAAGTATCAGCAAAATTCAATGGTACAGTACTTTCAGGATAATGCAGATTCATATAATATGGAGATAAATGATTTTCTGAGCACTTATGTGGGTGTAGAAAATACAGAAAAATTGCTTGAAATGTATCTTGAGGATAATACACAGGCTGCTGAATATTACCTTATTATGCAGGCGATAGCTGAAGATGCGAACATAACTGTTGAAGATAAGGATGTAGCTGAATATTTCAAAGATATAGCAGGAACAGAGGATTATTCGGTGTACAAAGAGGCATATGGAATGCCTTATCTTAAGATGAACGTTCTTAACTGGGCCGTTATGGATTACCTCGAAGAAAAAGCTGTTTTGGAGTAATATATATTACTCATAGCTCATGCGAATAAAACACAAAGATTGCATCCGTTCCTATAAAAGACGGGTGCAATCTTTATTTGGTTATAAATATCGTTTCACGTCACGCCCGATAACATTGGCATACAGTTCAATATATTGCTTGATGGTACTTGCCATAATTTTTCCGATGAGAATTTCTTCTACCTGGAAAAAACCAACTGATGCAGACATTTCAATTGATATTTTGATTGGTTTTTCTGCACCCTTCTCGATAGTAACCCGTTCAACCGAGGATGAAGAATATTTGTGTATGTCTCCTACACGGGATTCATGACTGATAAGCATGGGTATCCTTGAACGGCCTTTTTCCATGTCACATCCGTCTGCAACAAGAATAATTCCGGCTTCAAGGGAGGAAATGGCATGATGAGTCATATGTCCCATGATACCTTCAAGGGTAACGCTTTTTATGGTAATTTGGCGTCGAAGTTGATTAGGAATAACAGTATTAAGAATACGATCAATTATTCGTTCTGATAATACAAAGGAGCTAATCTCATGATTCTGCCTACCGATAGACATACCAATATCATGAAGGAAAGCTGCCAGCAGAACTGCAATGCGGCTATCCTCAACCGAACCGGTATCCTCTTTTACGATGCTTGGCTGTATACCTTCTTGGATTAGAATATTAAACATATTCATGGCATTAATTGCAACCTTACGCATATGCACAGGACCGTGGTCATTGTAACCAAGACGCCGAATAGATACAGCATTTGATTGATCCTGCCAGTGATGAATTTCCTCATCATTGGTTATAAAGCGAGCTACTTCAAGCGCTTCATCGCTAAGCATTGCAAAAAGTGTCTGTTCAAGATTTTGTTCATATGTTGATTTCATACTTCAATTCCAATCTGTTTATTTTATATTTATGGTTATTCTGATTTATTGGCATAAATCTTATCATCTGCTTTGGTATGCAATATTTAGTTTATCATTTACTTCTGGAATTTCAAGGTTATTTATTTACTTTACACATCCTTAATATAGTCCGATAGGGATAAACCCTTACCAAAAAAAGATAAAAGCATTTCGAAAATATTGACAGGGTTAATACCCAGTCGATTGGCTATTATTCTTTTTGTTTTAGGAAATATTCTGGTAAAATAAATGTATAAGCGAAATTGCTGATACAGGGAGGTTTATTATGAGTGAAATAAAAACAAAGCCAACTAATCTTGATGTTGATAGTTTTATGATGAGTGTTGAGCCAGATAAAAAAAGAGTGGATAGTATAGAATTGAAACGATTATTTGATAGTGCAGTAGATGAAAAAGCTATATTATGGAATAACAATATGATTGGATACGGCTCATATCACTACAAATCCGAGAAAAGTAAACAAGAAGGTGATTGGCCATTAACGGCGTTCTCACCACGAAAACAGTATATAGCCATATACATTATGTCAGGGGTAAACAATTATAAGGAATTACTGGATAAACTCGGTAAGCATAAAATTAGCTCAGGTTCCTGTATATACATCAACAAAATTGAAGATATCAACCTCGATATTCTGAAAAAAATAATTTCAGCTTCTGTTGCAGATATGAAAAGAATATACAATGTTGAATAATGGAGGATGCTTCTATAACTCTTAATTTCTGCCTTCTGCCTTTCCAATGAATATTCATATACCACAAAATAACGAAGAAGTCATAATTCAGGTTAGATATATAAATAAACGGTTAAAAACAGGAATTATTTATTGATTGCATGTATAAACTAATGTATATACAATTTTGCAGAAAGGTGGTAAAATATAACCATGATCTCGAAAAAGGAGGGGGTTATAATGTCAACGACTATTCAAAAATGGGGAAATAGTTTAGGAATACGCATACCACAAAAGATTGCAAAAGAATATGGTTTTATTCATGGTTCCAAAGTCGAAATTCAAACTATCGGAGAAGGCATTATAATAAGACCCGCTGAACCAATTCCAACACTAGAAGAACTAATGGCCAAAATCACACCAGAAAATCAACATGAAGAAGTTGATTTTGGAAGGGCAGAAGGTGAGGAAATCTGGTAATGGCAGAAATGGTTCCTGACAAAGGGGATTTAGTATATTTAAATTTTAGCCCACAAGCGGGAAGCGAACAAGCTGGACATCGCCCAGCAATTGTTTTATCACCTAAGCTGTTTAATAGTTGGAAGTTCGCAATAGTATGTCCTATAACAAATCAGGTAAAGGGCTATCCTTTTGAGGTTCCTATTCCGGAAGGATTGGCTATTGGTGGTGTGATTTTAGCAGACCAAGTGAGAAGTATTGATTGGAGAGCAAGAGGTTTAGTTATTCGGGATCATGTGCCTGACACTACAACAACCAGATGTCTCCAATTAATAAACACTTTTTTGAATTTTGATTCTAA
>JAAYNX010000094.1 GCA_012520615.1 Clostridiaceae bacterium
GTATAATCATTCCAATAAACTCCGTTAACAAATGGCATTTCATTAAAATAATATTTTGTTGTTGGAGCCGCAGCAACTATTGGGTGAAATTGTGATTTATTATTTTTACCTCTTTTAAATAAGTAGAAAGCAAAGATAAAACTCACAACTCCTATTCCATAAAACCAATTAGTATTAAATGTCATTTCAGGCTTCCATATGCCAACATTAATTAGAGCTGCTAAGAAAATCAGAACCGCAGAACCAAGACCAAGAATACCACAGATAATTTTAATATAGGCATTATTCATTTGTGCATCGACTCGTTATATGGTTATTCACGCTGTTACTTTATCTTTCGGTTATTTATATTAATTGCATCCTATTGATCTACTTATGTCTAATTAAGTAGAAGCCCATTCCTCACAAACTCTATTGGCCTGTTCTAGCACGGGTTTAACTGCTAATTTTTGTTTGTTTGGTGGGTAACCATATTTTTTCAGTATTCTCTTAACCGAAACCCTCATTTTGGCTTGTACACTTTCTCTTAGTGTCCAATCAATAGTAATATTGCTCTTTACGGCTTTTACTAATTCCATGGCTATTTCTCGCAGCACATCATCACCTAATACTTGCACTGCACTATCATTTACACCAAGGGCATCATAAAAAGCAAGTTCATATTCTGTAAGTCCTAAATTTTCCCCTCTATTCTGTGCTTCTCTCATTTTCTTAGCTAGCTCTATAAGTTCCTCTATGACTGCCACTGCTTCTATATTTCTGTTATGATATTGATTTATTGTTTTTTCCAACATATCGGCAAATGAACGTGCTTCTAAAACATTTTTACGAGAGATACTCTTTATTTCATCATTTAGGAGTCTTTTGAGTAGTTCAGCAGCAGTATTCTTATGTTCCATGTCTTTAACTTCTAAGAGAAACTCATCAGACAGTATCGATATGTCTGGTTTTTTTAGTCCAGCTAATTGGAATAGATCCAATACTTCGTCTGACACTAAGGCAGTGGATAAGATCTGTTGGATTGCTAAATCTACATCCTCTACCTCTCCTCCGGGTGGTGATGTAATTTTAACTATATAATTTTTAACAGCTTTGAAGAAAGCTAGATCATCCCTTATTTGCATTGCTTGGGGATGAGGTACTGCTAATGAGAATGCTTTGGAAAGTTCGTTTACGTATTTCATGCAGCGTTTTTTCCCATCTTCCTGTCCTAAAACAAAGTCCGCCCCATCCCTCATGAGCTTCAATTTCTCACTAGTGTTTGATTTTTGGAAACTATGGTAATGGAATCCATGGAAGAGACCTGTCACTATCTCGTATTTTTCCATCATTATAGCAACAGCCTGTTCTTGGTCGAATGCTATTTCTCCCCTTCCCCCACCGTCAGTATATTGAGATAAAGCTTTTTTAAGTTCGGTAGCAATTCCAAGATAATCAACAATAAGGCCACCTTCTTTGTCCTTATACACTCTGTTTACCCTAGCTATTGTCTGCATAAGTCCATGACCCTGCATGGGTTTGTCTATGTACATGGTGTGTAAGCTGGGTACATCGAAACCAGTGAGCCACATATCTCTCACGATTACTAGCTTTATTGGTGAGCTGGGATCCCTGAAAGTATCTCCCAATTGCTTTCTTCGAGGCTTGTTGCGAATATGTGGTTGCCAGTCCAAAGGATCAGTAGCACTACCTGTCATGACCACTTTTAAAAATCCGTGCATGTCCTCATCATTATGCCATTCCGGTCTGAGCTTGATAATCTCATTGTATAAATCAATACAAATTCGTCGACTCATACACACAATCATCCCTTTACCATCCATGGCATCTAGTCTTTCCTCAAAATGGTCCACTAAATCCTTAGCCACTCGCTTGATACGAGTCTGGCTGCCAACAATAGCTTCCATCCGAGCCCACTTACTCTTGAGCTTTTCCTGACTCTCCATCTCCTGGCCTTCAGTAACAAAATCAAACTGCGGATCAATAAGTGCCTTTTCCTCTTCCTTAAGATCCAACTTAACCAATCGGTTCTCATAATAAATACGAACAGTTGCACCATCTTCCACAGCCTGTTCAATATCATAAATATCAATATAATTACCAAAAAC
>JAAYNX010000057.1 GCA_012520615.1 Clostridiaceae bacterium
GAAATCGGAGATTTCGAACGGGTGCCCAAGAGCATTGATACTCCGTATTAATAACCTTACCCGTTACCGAAATCGGAGATTTCGAACGGGTGCCCAAGAGCATTGATACTCCGTATTAATAACCTTAACCGTTACCGAAATCGGAGATTTCGAACGGGTGCCCAAGAGCATTGATACTCCGTATTAATAACCTTAACCGTTGCCGAAATCGAAGATTTCGAACGGGTACCCAAGAACATTGATACTCCGTATTAATAAACCTGTAAACAATACTCAAGAAAGGAGCAGTTAACATGGACGATTACAATAACAACAATGATTCAAATAATAATAAAGAAGAAAATAGATGGTGTTATACAAATAGTTATTACCCCAGTCAAAATAATTATTCCTATCAAAGAGCATATGAGCAAAACAGGCATAGGGATAGTTATGACGATTTAAAAACCTCATCATTTTATAATGAAAGTTATAAAAAACCCGCAAAAGGCCGATTTAAAGGCTTAATTGCACCAATGATTATCGTAGCCCTTATAAGCTCACTATTAACAGGGGGCATCGTAGGAGCATATTTTACCTTCGGGCTTCCACAAAAATATAGCGGAGCGAATCCTCCCGGAAATACCTATATTAGCGAAAACGGAGGCATTAAACAGATTGAAATTATAGATGAAACAACTACATCTGCCGAAACTGCAGTGGCTGAAAAGGTGAGCCCTTCCATTGTAGGTATAAATATTACCTATGAATATAGAGACATGTTCTTTGGATCGTCCCAGAATCAAGGACAAGGCTCTGGAATTATATACAGCAGTGACGGCTACATCATAACCAATAATCACGTAATCGAAAATGCTATGGCCGGTACAGGAGGAAACAAGATTGCGCAGAATGCAAAGATAGAGGTTATTTTGCCCAACCAAATTGATGACTCATATGAAGCAACCGTAATAGGCAGAGACCCTAAGACTGATATTGCCATTCTAAAAATTAATGTATCAGAATTGCCGGCTGCTGAATTTGCAAATTCAGATGAAGTTAAGGTAGGACAAAAGGCAATTGCCATCGGGAACCCTGCAGGAATGGAATTCATGGGTTCGGTTACATCAGGCATAATAAGTGGTCTAAACCGTAAGATAGAATACGATGATGGTACGATGCTGAGGCTAATCCAGACAGATGCATCAATAAATCCCGGAAATAGCGGTGGGGCGCTTTTAAACTCAGAAGGTAAAGTAATAGGTATAAATACTTCTAAAATCGGTGGAGTTGGATATGAGGGATTAGGGTTTGCCATTCCTTCGAACAATGCAGTGGAAATTGCAGAGAGCCTAATCCAAAGCGGATATGTTAAAGGAAGACCCCAGATTGGTATCATTGTCGAAACAAGATTTAATGAAGAAATTGCTGAAGAAAACGGTGTACCATTAGGAATTATGGTTTATGAAGTTCAACCTTTAAGTGCTGCTCATAGGGCGGGGATTAAAGCGGGAGATATTATTACCAAGTTTAACGGTGTCGAGATTAAGAGTTTTGAAGAGCTGGAAACCGAGAAAAACAAATTTAAGGCTGGGGATAAAGTAGAAGTTACTATCTACAGAATGCCAAAGGAAGGCCGTGCAAGCGATGGCGAGCATCTTACACTGGAGTTAATACTAGGAGAAGATAAAGGATAGTCTCTCCGCAGCAGCCACGCCGCTTAGCAAAACTTTATGCTACACAGCCTGCCCTAGTCGTACCAATCGTTATCTAGGAACATAGCTTACGAGAGTTGCTAATCGGAAAATAAAATACTGCGCAATGCGCAATTATATATAAACCGGATGTTACAAAATACGACATCCGGTTTTTGCGTTTACATACAGAATTAGTAAATAAAAACGCAGTTATTACATTTAAAGCCGCAGTTATTACATTTCGCAACAAAAATATTTAAGAATATAGTATATTCAACGTGTACTAACTATACCCCCTACATATAAAACTCAGGCTCATATTTCCAACTCTATGGGCCGAGTAGCTTGAAAATCGGGGAAAGATATAATATTAAGGCAGCTACTGCTCCCCCCGCAGCATGCAAAAATATTATATATATAAAAAACCCCGATGTTCAAAAAATTTTCTTTCTGCATTATTTAGAATTAGCATTGTGTATTCCACGGTGCTTTTTCTAAATAAGTTTTTTCCTTGGTACGCAATACCGACGATGGATTAACAGCATTCTATTTGCTTCTATGCCTTTTAAGAATTGGATTGGAGAGGATAAAATGCTTCAAAGATATTCAGAACAATTAACAGAGTTCCTTATGGTAAAGGGAATTATAGAAAGTGAAAACCGCGAAATTTATGAATACGGATTTGTGGCTTTATTATCCACCGTTATAAATATTATTATTGTCCTAACAATTGGTATCACTGCAGGTATATTTCTTGAAACAATAATTTTTATGTTTATGTTTGGCATCCTTAGAGTATATTGCGGAGGTTATCATGCCGAATCACATATTACATGTATGCTTATGTTTATTGGGATTTATGGATTAGCAATGACGGTGGTGAAGTTTCTACCTAGGGAAGCTTGTGGCATTTTCTCTGTATTGGCAGGGGTAATCTCCTTTGTATTTATATTGTTTCTCGCTCCGATTGAACATAAAAACAAGCCTTTTATAGGAGATGAGTACAGTAAATTCCGCACTATATCCAGAATTATTGCGGCACTGGAGTTAATGGCCATTCTCTTAATTACTGTATTATTCTCTGAAACTATAAAAGTGGCAGTTTTAATTTCACTTGCTATGCTCGGCGTAACTTTTATTCTTATTCTAGCTAAAATAGAAGGGAAAAAGGAGGTGAAATAAATGATAGGAATTCTAGGCGCATTATTAGGAAAGGCAATTGCAGCGTTGGCATTTTCAACAGCATTTTTAAGCAACTTTACTAGCTGCGTAGTTTTCGTAAATCAACCAAAAGTACCAGAGAAAGTAAGAATGATGAAGCACTAAAAAGCAATTCTTTATTTATGATGCCACTATAAATTGCAATAAGTTCTCCAGCCTTATTATCTCAAAAAAGGCTGGAGATACTTTTTAAAGACAGGCAATTCTAACAATTATATTGAAAGTAGGTAAAACATTTGAAAGAATGTAACGATTTCTGGTATGATAGTCTTGCAAAAAAACATAAACTTTTGTTTGACAATAATTGTTATAATTCGGTGAATAATGACTTAGAACCGGGGGATTCCATGTATATAGCCCTATGTGATGATGACAAGAGCTACCTTGAGCTCTTCCTCAGTTACATAAGAAATTATTTAGCCTTGCAAGAAAACTGCGAGGGTGTTGCTATTGATTGCTATACCAGTGGAGAGCAGTTAATAGAAGCATATGAAAGCGGAAAATCATATGACCTAATCTGTTTGGATATCAAAATGAAAAACGTAAGTGGGTTTGATGCTGCAAAGGTCATAAGACAGATCGATTCCAAAGCCCTGATAATATTTATTACTTCTCTTAAGGACTATATATTCAATAGTTTTGAATATAGGCCTTTTTGGTTTTTAATTAAACCCGTCTATGAAGATAAGTTCTGCTACGTTTTAAAACAAGCGATGGCACAGATACATGATATTAAGAATAATAGGTACTCTTTTTATACTAGAGATTATGGTCTCATGAGCATTGAAATAAGCAAGATAATGTACTTAGAAAGCATTCTTCGGAAAATTATTTTATATACGAGCAATAAGCAGTTTACATATTATGCCAATCTAAAAGAAGAAGAAGAAAAACTAACAAAATATAATTTTACCAGAATTCATAAGGGGTATCTGGTTAATATGGAATACATACAAAGGATTAATAAGTCAAATATTGTACTTAAGAACAACGTAGTACTGCCTCTTAGCGAGCATCGGTTGAAAGC
>JAAYNX010000069.1 GCA_012520615.1 Clostridiaceae bacterium
AGTGTTGTTCCAGGGGCTAACTTCTGTGGAGCTTGTGGGGCAAAGTTAAGGTAGCAATAAATGCTGCCAGTGTTCTTCCTATCATTAGAAAAGGAGAATATATATTTAAAAATAATTCCGTTGATTATGTAAATGCTATCTTAATAGTGGACCATTATTCAACAATTATCAGTTGAATAATGGTCCACTATTTTAATATTTCCCGTGAAGCTATAAACTAGCTTATGGGGGTGAGGAGTTGTTAAAACTAATGGACAAATACACCATAATTAAACTAAAACAAAAAGGTAAATCTAATCGAACAATAGCAAAGGAACTAGGAATCAACCGTAAAACGGTATCAAAGTATTGGAATCAGTATTTAGAAGAAACTAATAAGCTAACAAACGCAAACTATGATGTGAAAGAAGTACAAGAAACAATAGTATCAGCACCTAGTTACGATACAAGTAATAGAAAATATAGAAAATATACTAAAGAAATGGATGATGCACTAAATAATATCTTAGAAAATGAAGCCCAAAAAGCTAGGCTACTGGGCATAAATAAACAGCAGCTATCTAATGCTCAAATACATCATATTTTAACTGAAATGGGATTTAAAATAGGTATCACAACAATTACTAATCAGATTAGGTTAAAACGCAATCGTCAAAAAGAATGTTTTGTAAAACAGCAATATGATTACGGAGACAGATTAGAATACGATTTCGGTGAGGTTAAGCTAATAATAAATGGTAAACCAATGACATTACATATGTCTGTACTATCATCCCCAGCCTCTAACTTTCGCTGGGCATATTTATATAAAAACCAGAAAAAGGAAGTATTCTTAGACTCACATGTGCGTTTTTTTGAAATGCTAGGTGGTTCATACAAGGAAGTAGTATACGACAATATGAAAAACGTAGTAACTAGATTTGTCGGTCGCGCAAAAAAAGAATTAAATGAAGATCTTATTAAAATGGCCATGTATTATGGTTTTGAAATTAATACCACAAACTGCTATAAGGGTAATGAAAAAGGCCATGTTGAAGGTAGTGTTAAAATAATACGCAAAAAAGCTTTTGCATTAAAATACAAATTTTCTTCATACGAAGAAGCATGTACATATTTAGAGCATATATTAGTAAAATTAAATGAGTCTTCAGCTATAGAAAAAGAAAAACTAGCACTTTTACCATATAAGCCACCGCTTGACCTAGCATAACTATTATTAGTAAAGGTTAATAGTTATGGCTTTGTACAAATCCATCAAAATCAATATTCGGTGCCTGACTATTTAGTAGGACAAACTATAACTGCAAAAGTGTATCATGATGTTATTTATCTATATGCTAATAACCACTTTATCTATAAACATAAAAAAGTAGATGGCTCAAACATGATTAGCACTGACATCCGTCATTACTTAAACACATTTGAGAAAAAGCCGAAGGCGATAAAAAATTCATTTGCACTGAAAAGTATCCCTAGGCTAAAATCCATCTACGAACTCTATTTTAAATCATCTCCACGTAAATTTATAGAGTTAATTAGAAAGTATCAAGATAAAAAGATAGAGGATATTATTCAAGCTATTGAATATGAAGTAATACAAGCTAAAAGACCAACGCTACCAAGACAGGCTAATGTAACCACACGTACTTTAAACCAATTATCTCTTTATCAACAACTTAGCTTGAAGGAGGGCCGTCAAACATGGATACAATAGATTATGCAATACATTTAAAACTACCATATATTAAACATCATTACCAAAAACTATTAGATGAAGCAGAACATCTTAACCTTTCTTATGCTGAGTTTATCAATCTTTATCTATCCAGAGAATATGATCTTAGACGAAACAATGGTATTAAAACAAGACTACGCCAAGCTAAGTTCCCAGTAAAGAAACATCTTGAAGATTTTGATAAATCTAAGTATGGTAGAGAATACAACGATAAGTTTAAAGAGCTTGAGCGTCTCGAATTTATCGATCGTAGCGAAAATGTTATTCTAATAGGAACACCAGGATCTGGCAAAACCCATTATTCAATAGCCCTAGCTATTAAAGCTATTACAAAAGGTAAATCTGTGCTATTTGTTTCGGTACCAAACCTAGTAATTGAGTTAAAAGAAGCAATGAGTAAACATCAACTAAATGCATATAAACGTAAGTTCGAAAAATATGATGTAGTAGTGCTTGATGAACTTGG
>JAAYNX010000162.1 GCA_012520615.1 Clostridiaceae bacterium
AATACCTGGGAACCAAAAGCATCTTACCTTAGATAACAGAGTTTATATTGAAAAATCCTTAGATAATAACATGCCATTTAAGGAAATCGCAAAATACATTTGTAAGGACCCCTCTACCATATCCAAATAAGTTAAAAAGCATCGTACCTTTATGCCCAAGAATGATTTCGTAAACTTTAACCGCTGTGCTAATCGTCGCAATTGCAAGCTTAGAAATATCTGCAATCGTTCAATACTATGCAGAAAGCAATGTAGCTCTTGTGCTGAATGTAACAAGCATTGTAGCAGCTTTATCAAAGACATATGCATCACCATCACTAAAGGTAATGGATGCCCAAAAAAAGTGCAGTGCAGGCTTGATAAATACTTTTATAGAGCTACTGTATCAAACAAAGAGTATAGGTCTGTCTTGGTTGAAGCAAGGGATGGAATTAATCAGACTCCTGAAACCCTTAAACTACTGGATTCTATTGTTTCACCATTAATACTCCAAGGACAGTCACCTTATCTAATCATTGAGAACCATCCTGAACTTAAATGTACGGAAAAGACTATTTATAAT
Source organism: Clostridiaceae bacterium (assembly GCA_012520615.1). GTDB lineage: Bacteria > Bacillota > Clostridia > DSM-8532 > DSM-8532 > DTU059. The sequence goes on from JAAYNX010000162.1 coordinate 563, forward strand.
TACATAGCGTCAGGTGTTCTCTCTGTAAAAAACATAGACCTTCCTCGGAAAGTAAAGTACAAGCTTCGAAAAACACAAACTTCAGAGATTTATGATAAAGGTATCTTTGAGGGTCGAACGTATAAGGATTTCCTTAACTACATACAAGCCTATCCCGATACAAATGTGGTCGAAATGGATACCGTTGTTGGTTGTGAAGGTAGCAAGAAAGTATTTCTTACTTTATTCTTCCGGAGCTGTAAGCTGATGCTTATTTATCTACTTCCAGATAAATCGACTTCATCTGTTAAAAAGGTATTTGATCGTCTGGAAGAGAAAATATCCACACTTGGATTTTGCAAGACATTCCCTGTTATCCTGACAGATCGAGGTTTTGAATTTTCAAAGCCCGATGAACTTGAAAGCGGAATTAATAACATCATCCGTACATCCATCTATTATTGTGATCCAATGGCCTCATGGCAAAAACCTAATATAGAGAAAAATCATGAATATATACGCTATGTCTTGCCAAAGGGCTCGTCATTTGACAATCTTACTGGGTGGGATGCTACAAAGCTTGCAAGTCATATCAACAGTACAGCTAGGGCCAGTTTAAATGGTCTAACCCCCATTCAACTGGCCCAAATGCTGCTTGATAAAGATGCAGTAAATGCATTTGGACTAAGGGAGATATCACCCAATGATATCATTCTGACCCCCGAACTGCTGAAAAAGTAACCTATTAACATTTCGCCAATCTGCGGATTGAGAACTGCAAATATCATATCCATGACGAGTGGAATTTAGTCTTTCACAAATCACTCCAGTCGTCTGTTTGTTACGCAGTTTTTTAATCCAAGCATTTTCTGTAAGGCCATTATACTATGTTTTCGTCAGTAAATATATAGCTCAAACCTATATAAAATGGAATTTAGTCTTCACACTGGAATTTAACTTTACACTGGAATTTAAGTTTTCACTCAACCTCTTATTTCAACCATTTTATAAATTGTTGCCACGGCACACTAAAACTTCGCAAACATTCTCCAAACTTTTACGGAGACTTAATAATAAAATTATGCAAAATAAAGATGGTTCAGCACAAAAATGCTGAACCATCTTTAT
>JAAYNX010000015.1 GCA_012520615.1 Clostridiaceae bacterium
GTCAGTTGTACAAACAAATGCTGCTACCGCTGAGGAAAGTGCTGCCGCAAGCGAAGAGTTATCCGGTCAATCCAATATGCTCAAAGAGCTTATTTCTGAATTTAAACTTAGAGATACTGAAAACTTGCCATATCAAAAGCAGTATAATGGAGATTTTTACGACTCCTCTATTTTAAATAATAGTAATGCTTTTACCGGAAATATTGTTGACAGTAAATATTAAGATATATATATTTACAAACTCATTATTTGCTCTTTCCAGATTAAAATAAAATTTAAAGGTTGATTGTAAAATGAAGCTGGACACCTGAGCAAAAAATCCATAGTGATTAACCTCGTGGTAGAATGGAGTTCTCATACAACCATTTTCCCAAGGGAGGGCAATCACTATGGACTGCCAAGATTATATCACAGTCAAGCCAGAACGCAAGAAGGGCGAGCATTTAGGGCCGGAAGAGCGTGGCGCCATTAAAGTCCTTCGTAAGCAAGGACTTGGCATAAGAGCCATTGCCAGAGAGGTCGGCTGCGCCCCTTCCACTGTCACGAACGAGCTACGTCGTGGCACACCACCCCGAAAGAGTAACAGAGGGAAGGCACCAGGCTACTCCCCCGAGCTCGGAGAAGCGGTCTATAAGGCTAACAGAGCAGTCTGCCGGAAGCCCCTCAAAGCGAAGTCCTGCAAATTGTTCATTGCTTGGGTGGTCGATCAGGTTCGGGAGTACAAGTGGTCTCTTGATTCCTGCTGCGGATACGCCAGATTGCATCGGTTGTACCGTGAGGAGGATATGGTCTGCACCGGTACTCTTTACAATATGGTATGGGCCGGTCTGCTTCCCCTCACACCCACTGAACTGCCCGAAGCCTTGAAGCGCAAGTCTAAGAGCCACAAGGACAGAGAGAACAAGAGGAAGTACGGCCAGAGTATTTCGTGCCGCCCGGAGATTGTGGAACTACGCATTGAGGAAGGGCACTGGGAGGGTGACACCGTGGTTGGGAAGCGAGATGGGAAAGAGGCTGTTGTTCTCTCCCTGCTGGAAAAGAAAACGCAAACTTACCTTGCGCTGCGCATTCCGGGAAAGACTAGCGCGGCCGTGATGGGAGCCATGAACGCCCTCCACAACGACTATGGAGAGCGCTTCTCAGAGGTTTTTAAGACCATTGCCGTGGACAACGGCAGTGAGTTTTCTGACTTCGCTCAGGTGGCTACGTGGGGTTCTGGGGTCTACTTCGCACACCCATACACATCTTGGGAACGTCCGCAAAATGAGCGTCACAACGGCCTGTTCCGAGCTTTCGTCCCCAAAGGAGTATCCATTGAGCAGTATTCGGACGAGGACATCCTCGCCGCTGCTGACGAGCTGAACGGGCGGCCCCGCAGAAAGCTCGGTTACCGTACCCCGGAGGAACTATTTGAAGCGTTCCTAGATTCCGTATTCGCAGCCTGACGGCTGCGTCAACCTCGCTCACGGACAGAGCCTACGGCTCCATCCGCGACCAAGGTTTATGATGGGGCACTATCTACCACGGGGTGTCCAACTTGCACTTGCAATTTGCGATTTTAAATTAATTTAAAAAGTTTTTTATTAAATAATTTGGGATTTTTGAGTAAAACTACTGATTGTATAAAAGTATTTATGTAATAAATAGATTTTGTTTTTGTGGAAAATTAAGAAATAAATCGGCGTTTTCGGGCATTTGACTTCTGCTTTATTCTGTAATATACTATGAACTAACCTAAATTTCGGAACTTAAAAGTTTGCCGAAAAATATAAAGAGAGGAAGTTTTGCCTAAATTAGAAGTAAGGAATCTTACAAAAGTTTTTGGCCCAATGCCAAAAAAAGTATTAAAACTAATTAATAACCAACAATCCAAAGAGGAGATTTTTAAAGAAACAGGTCACAATATAGGAGTGAGAAAGGCTAGTTTTGAAGTAGAGGAAGGAACAATTTTTGTTGTTATGGGACTCTCTGGAAGCGGAAAATCAACGCTAATACGATGCCTTAATCGCTTGATTGAACCCACCGAAGGGGAAATATTGATTGACGGAAAAAACATTCTTACTCTGAACACCAAAGAGATGAATGAGGTCAAGAGAGATAAGCTAGCAATGGTTTTCCAAAGTTTTGCACTTTTACCGCACAGAACAATCATTGATAATGTAGCATTTGGTTTAGAAATTCACGGCGTAAAGAAAGAAGAAAGACGACAAAAAGCTAAAGAGATTTTGGCGCTTGTGGGGCTGGAGGGATATGAGGAGTCTATGCCTGCAGAACTAAGCGGCGGCATGCAGCAAAGAGTTGGGCTTGCAAGGGCCTTGGCCGTTGACCCCGATATATTATTGATGGATGAGGCTTTTAGCGCTTTAGACCCGTTGATAAGAAAGCAAATGCAAAATGAGCTTTTAACGCTGCAAAGTAAAATGCAAAAGACCATTATCTTTATTACGCACGACCTTGACGAAGCTTTGAACATCGGCGATACCATTGCTATCATGAAAGATGGGGAAATTATTCAGATTGGAACTGCAGAAGAGATATTGAGCAACCCCACCAACAAATATGTTAGAGACTTTACCGAAAATGTAAACCGTGCCAAGGTCATAACAGCGTCTACCATAATGAAGCGTACAGATGTTATTGTACAAGCCAAGGACGGTGTAAGGTCCGCAATACAAAAAATGAAAAATGCTTCTATATCTAGTATTTATGTTTTGAGCAAACACAGAAAACTTGTCGGCATTGTGACAATCGACGATGCCATGGAGCTGTTAAAAACCAAGAAAGAAAACTTAGATATAGACGATATAATTGATACCAATGTAAAAACAGTTTTGCCCGACACTCCAATAGAAGAAATTATGCCCATGTTCCAAGAATCCAAATATCCCATAGTGGTTGTGGATGACAATGATAAGTTCATGGGGATTGTCTTTAAGGCATCGGTGATATCAGGAATACTGGGAGGTGAAACTGATGAGACTTGAGATTGGAAAAGTTGTTGAAGTAGCTATAGATTGGATTACGGAAAATTTAGCAGGATTTTTTAGTTTTATAAAATCAATATTAACGCAAGTTATAGACGGCTTCGAGTGGATGTTTAATATACTACCCTTTTGGGCGTTTATCATATTATTTTCCCTTCTAGCATTAAAGCTAAGCAATTATAAGGTGGCTATTTTTACAGGAGTGGGCCTGGTTTTAATTTATGCTATGGATTTGTGGTCGCCAGCCATGGCTACCCTTGCTCTAGTGGGAACTGCTGCGTTGCTGGCACTACTTATGGGCCTGCCTTTAGGGATTATTATGGCAAAGAGCGATAAAGCAGATAAAGTTATAAGACCTGTGCTTGATTTTATGCAAACCATGCCAGCGTTTGTATACCTTATACCTGCGGTTTATTTCTTTGGGTTAGGGCCTGTCCCGGGTGCTATTGCCACTATAATTTTTGCAATGCCGCCTATTGTAAGGCTCACAAATCTTGGCATAAGGCAAGTTCCCCAAGAGGTTATTGAAGCTTCCAAATCTTTTGGCGCAACTTCGGCGCAAATGTTGTTCAAAGTACAAATACCTTTGGCCGTGCCCACTATTTTGGCAGGACTTAATCAGACAATCATGCTTTCGCTTTCCATGGTGGTAATATCGGCCATGATATCTTCCGGCGGACTGGGAGAAAATGTCTTATTTGGCATAAACAGAATGCAAATAGGTGTTGGTTTTGAAGCAGGGCTTGCCGTTGTTATACTTGCTATGATTTTAGATAGGATAACACAATCTATAGGAAATCAACAAGAAATGTTTAGCTTTACTAAGTTTTTTAAGTCCGTAGTAGCTAAAATAACCAAAGCGCTAGCCAAAGCAAAAATGGATGATAAAGCTAGTGACGACAAAAAAAGCTAATAAATAGCTTTAACTTTTTATATGAACACTTTAAGGGAGGTATAGATATGAAAAAAGTTTTAATTATTTTGCTCAGCATTATTGTGTCAGTGGCAGCATTTACAGCCTGCACACCTACAGACAAACCTACAGACAATAAGACTATCACATTGAGTTATGTTGACTGGGCAGAAGGTGTAGCAATGACTCACCTTGCAGCTGTTATACTTGAAGACAAGTTTGACTACGATGTCAAGCTTAATTATGTACAAGATGTTGGATTAGTGTTTTCATCGCTGGCCAGCGGAGATACCGATGTCTTTTTGGACACTTGGTTACCAATAACGCATGCCGATTATATTGAGTCGCATGGAAAAGATATCGAGCAGTTGGGCGTTATTTTTGACACAGCTAAAATAGGCTTGGTTGTTCCCGCTTACATGGATATTGATAGCATTGATGAGCTTAATGCTAATGTTGACAAGTTTACAGGTGATTATAGCAAAATTATAGGCATAGGCTCTGGAGCTGGTATACACTCGGCAACAGAAAGTGCTATTACACAGTATGACCTTGATTTTGAGCAAGCCACCAGCAGTGAAGCGGCTATGATAGCTGTTTTGGATACAGCCTATCGCAATGAAAGTTGGGTTGTTATCACGGGTTGGTCTCCGCACTGGAAGTTTGCAAGCTATGACCTGAAGTTCCTTGACGACCCCGAGGGTGTATATGGAGCGGAAGAAACCATAGAAGCTTATTCTAGAGCCGGTTTTGCCACCGATGAACCTGAAATTGCCGAATTCTTTAGCAATTTTGCGTTAACAAACGAGCAACTAAGCGATATTATGATAATATTTGAAGAAGCAGGTTCAAACACTGACCAAAAGGCTGTTGCCAGACAGTGGTGGGCAGATAACAAAGATTTGGTAGACTCCTGGCTAAGCTAATTGTTACCAGCAACTAAATCAAACATTAGATATTAAACAATAGCAAAGCCATTAAACAATAGGCTATAAATACTAAGTAAAAGACCAAAGGAATCATACCTTTGGTCTTTTACTTTTACCTATGTATCATAACTTTTTGTTCACTGTTATTATGTATTTTGCAAGGTCTCTTGTCTTGTCTACTACAAACAAATGTTTTTAAATATTCTGTTGCCTTTTTGTATTTTTTGCTACTACACATTTTTATATTATAGCAAACCAAATCCTGCTAGCTAATCGCTGTTTATTCATACTCTTTTTTCCTCCGTATAAAAATATTATTTATTGTTTATTAAATATTAATGTTCTTATTTTAGCACTTTTCTAAACAACGCTCAAGATTAACGGCAATATTCTAATCTAACTACCTATTTATCTTAATTAATGTAGATTTTATTTCTTCTATAATAAGGACAATGAGAGACTTTGCTTACCTCAATACAGTCTTACTCTATATCCGTTTTTTCCTCATAATAATAGGAGTAATCTATGCCTTTCATAAACATTTCACGGTCGTTGATTTTATCTGTTAATGCAGATTGAACCAACCTCTTTATATCTGTACTGTCTGTAACACTTTTTCGCATTGCTGTAAGGTAATCATTTTTATTAATTTTGCTCCAATCGACACATCTTTGCAGACGCTTTTTTAATATTAAATCAAGCCAAATTCTTGTGCTTCTGCCGTTGCCTTCTTTGAAAGGATGTGCGACATTCATTTCTACATATTTGTTTATTATCTCATCGAAAGTGTTTTCTGGCATTTCTTCAATCTTCTTCAGGCTAACTTTCAAATACATAACCGGAGCAAAAGCGAATCCGCCTTTGGATATATTAAGTGTTCTTATCTGCCCTGCAAAATCATATAATCCGCCAAATAAGTAGGCGTGTATTTGTTGTAAACCTTTGACAGTACCTATCTCAATGTCATTTATGAGATTACTTTCAAAAAGTGTATATGCCTTTTTCTTGCTTTGCCCATCAATGGTATTATCACTATATAGAAACCAGTCTAAAAACCGCATCGCTTTGTTATTCGGAAATTGCTTTGCAAGATTTACCACTCCAGCACTATCTAATGCATCAGTCAAATATTTTTTACCGTCAGCTGCAACAAACTTCAGTCTGTGAGTGGCACTCACAAACTCATTCTCCTCTTTTATCATCTTTCTTTTGAGCCAACGCCAATAGTTTCCTGCTTTTGTATAGTCGGGCTGTTCATTTAATATCCCCACTATATCAACAACATTAAACCACCATTTAGATTCTGTTTCATCCCAAATAGAGCGCACTTCTTCATCTTCGAAAAATCGGATTGATAGTTTACTCATCTTTTCCGCCTTCAGGTATTATTTCCATTATGTCCGACACATCACATCTTAACGCATTGCAAATACGAACAAGTATATCTGTATTTACATTTCTACCCTTGTTTAGCTTTGTCATAGTCGTAGTACTAATACCAGTGGCCGCCATAAGGTCTTGTTTTTTCATATCTTTGTCTATTAATAATTTCCATAGCTTTTTATAACTAATCACTCAAAAACCTCCATATGCCATCACTTGCAATTATAACATATTAACTGCATTATGTGCAATATAAACTTGCGAAAGCGCTTGATTATTGTTGCTTCCCCGCGAAATCAAGACCCTATCAATCTACTTTCTTACTTTTTGTTTTGTCTTACTTTTTGTTTGATAACTTGTAAGTATTTGGTAATTTTTACCACTTTTGATTTTGTCCTCGCA
>JAAYNX010000152.1 GCA_012520615.1 Clostridiaceae bacterium
AATTGGATAACTGCTGTACACAGCCTTATTCTTTACAGCAATGTGTTTCTGCTTCAAAAAAGACGAGAAGCACAATATTTAAAAATTGCTGGAAGAACTTTATTTTTGTTAATACGTGATATATAATAATGATAAAAATATATTTTCCAATATAGTAAAAGATATAGTTGGTCTGGAAATCCATGCTATTATAACACTTCAATTCAAAGAAAATTTTTCGTTTACAGAAAAATCTTCTTGTATTAGCTGTATGTCAACTAAGTTGGAGAAATACTTACCGGCTATGGGGTTAATCGGTACTCGCCTCTTATTTGAAGTGCGGCATATATTGTCTTGTTATAATTGCTTTTCAATCTATTCTAACTATATTGAGAGTTTTCTTGCCTTATTATGTTAAGTAATATCTGAAGTACAACAGAATAAAGGCATAAGGATTAATACACAAATTAAAATCAAAAGGAGGGTAGGAAGCTAAAATATGGGGAAGTAAAAATGTTTCCCATAAGGGAGGTATTTTTATTTCTTCATGAAATATTTTTATTTTTTCATTTAGGTAGTAAAAAGAGATAAAATATAATTGGGGGGTTATTAATGAAAAGAAATAGAATTATTTCGGCTGTTTTGATTGTTTTTATGATGGTCTTATTTTATTCTGATGCACTTAACATGGGAATTGCAAATGCCCAGAACAGTCTTGAGAATTCATCGATTTATTCATTGCACATTCATCATGAAGCCTGTGAAGAAGAACATGAGGAATTATGCGGTTGCACCGATCATGAAGCCTGTGAAGAAGGACATGAGGAATTGTGCGGTTGCACTGAACATGAAACTTGCCAAGAAGGACAAGAGGAATTAAAAATAGGCAGTATTGTAGCATATAGTACTTTAAACAATATAGTGTTGGCAGCATCATGCTCCCATCAATTTAACGGTTCCTACACCACAGTAAAAGAACCTACATGTACAACAGACGGTAAAAAAGAAGGAAGATGTACAAAATGCGGAGCAGTTGTTTCGACAGCTTCGATACCGGCATTGGGACATGACTATGGTTCATATAGAGAAGTAAAAAAAGAAACCTGTACTACTGACGGAAGATGGGAAAGAACCTGTAAAAGATGTAATTATGTTGATCCACTAATAAGAAGAGCTCCGGGTCATACATTCAATGGATCTTATACCACAGTAAAAGAGCCTACATGTACAACAGACGGTAAAAAAGAAGGAAAATGTACAAAATGTGGAGCAGTTGTTTCGACAGCTTCGATACCGGCATTGGGACATGACTATGGCTCGTATAGAGAAGTTAAAAAAGAAACCTGTACTACTGACGGAAGATGGGAAAGAACCTGTAAGAGATGTAATTATGTTGATCCACTAATAAGAAGAGCTCCGGGACATACGTTCAACGGTTCGTATACCGTGGTAAAAGAGGCTACATGTACAGAGACTGGACTAAAGGAAGGGCGTTGTACTAAGTGTGGAGCAGTAGTTTCAAGTGCTGTAATAGAAAAAAAGGAACACAAATATGATAAATGGAGAATACTTCAGGAAGAGACCTGTACAAAGGATGGAATTATTCAATGGGAATGTTCAGAATGTCATACATATTCAGAACAGATAAAAAGAGCTCCGGGACATACATTTAACGGTTCATATACAACAGTGAAAGAAGCAACATGTACAGAGGAAGGGCTGAGAGAAGGACGTTGTACTAAGTGCGGAGAAACGGTTACATCTATTGTTGACCCTAAATTGCCACATAATTATAAATGGATAGTAATTAAGGAAGAAACTTGTACGGAGGAAGGAATAAGGGAAGGGAAATGTGAGGATTGCTCGGACGTTAAAACAGAAAGAATTCGTCCTAAAGATCATAAATTTGACGGTTCATATAACCCAATAAAGGATCCGACATGTACAGAGAAAGGAATATCTGAAGGACATTGTACCAGGTGTGGAGCAATAGTTTCTACTGTTGAGACACCTGAATTGGGACACTCCTATGATTGGAAAATAATTAAGGAAGAAACTTGTACAGAGGAAGGAATACGGGAAGAGATATGTTCTAGGTGTTCGGATCGTAAAACAGTGACAATACAGCCTAAAGGCCACAAATTTGACGGTTCATATACCGAGGTAAAAGCTCCGACATGTACAGATTATGGATTAGAGGAAGGAAGATGCAGTAGATGTGGAGCGGTGCTTACAACTAAAGAAATTAAACCCTTTGGCGGTCCGCATCAGTTTAACGGTTCGTATACCACTGCAATAAAACCCACATGTACAGACAAGGGTCTGGAGGAAGGCAGATGCGACAGATGTCAAACAGTGCTAACAACTAGAGAAATTCCGGCTCTTGGCGGTTCGCATCAATTTAACGGTTCATATGATACAGTAAAAGAAGCAACGTGTACACAGACCGGATTAAGAGAAGGACGGTGCTCAAGATGTAGTGCTGTACTATCAACAATCGTTGATCCGATAAAACATACTTATTCGAAAATCATTGCAAAACCCGAGAAAATAGCCTTGGAAGTAAATAATTCCATAGAAAACCCAATACAAATATATGCAGTATGCTCTTTATGTCAAAAAAACGTAGATGTTACCAGTGAGGCAAAGTTCTCAAGCAGCAACTACAATATGGCATCGGTGGTGAATGGATATATTAAGAGCGGTGCACAATTTGGAACAGCAACAATTACTGCCGATTATGATGGAATGAAAACTGTCTTCAATGTGGAAGTTAAGCCGGCAGGAGGAGAAAAATTACGTGCTTTGCGTATAACCCCAAAAGAAGAAAAATTAACAGAGTTCAACAAATGGGGCTCGGAAGTGAAAGTCATGGCAATATATGATAATGGTGAGGTTGATATAACAGATTATGCCGACTTTTCATCCGGAGACAAAGCTATTGCTTATGTAGATACGGTAGATGGCAAGAAACATATCAAGAGCGGCATATATAAGCAAGGAACGACATTAATAACAGCATCTTATGGAGGGAAAAAAGACACATGCAGTGTAACAGTTGATATGAATGGAAAAGTGGAAAAAAAGCCTGTTAAGATTGGAGAAGCAATAGGTTTGACAATTCCCGAAAACTTGCCTGTTATTGGTGGTACTGAGATAAAGTTTGACATGAAATTGGTTCCTGCTACAATTAGTTACGGGAAAGAAGATTTTAAGATTGCAATTGGTATGCGTGATGCAGCTAAAGTTTATAAAGAATGGGATCATTATAAAAAGTCTCTTGATAGCGCAAAAACTTATTATGATCCAGCAAAAGTGTTAAGAGATAAAATTATGAAATATGGTCCGGAAAAATCAGAATTAGATGTTAGTAATAAATGGGTGCCAAAGTATGAGGTCTATGGATATATGGAGGGTGTAATACGAGACGGTAAGGCTGAAATAACCAGCAGTACAATAGCTATTATTTTTGACGTTAAAAAAACCGACCAGACACCATATATGATAGGTCCGGTTCCTGTTTACTTTGAAGTATCCAAAGGTATTAAACTGGAATTATTAAGCGGCATCTCCAGATATGATCTTGAAAACGATAAAATAGTACTTAATTCTCAGCTGAAAATTACACCGTTTTTTGAAATCGGGGCAGGAGTCGGTATACCAAAAGTATTAACGATAGGTGGTTCGGGTAAAGTAGAACTTGAATTTCTTTTTGTCTTTTCAGAAGACTATAAGAAAGTTTCATTAACTGGAAGCATGCAACTAAAGGTTAAAGCATTATTATTCAGTGCAGAGAAAAAAATAGCAAAGGGCACTTGGGTCCTTTATGAATCACATCCCCGCAATAAGTCTTTGATGATGATGGCTAGTCCCAATGCGGATGATGATTTTAATATGTACAATGCTGATGAGTATAAAATTATGTCTAGGGATTATATCCAAAGACCATCGGAATGGCTGGGAAATCTGCGATTAATGCGGGCAATGGCAGGAGGATTTACCAATAAAGAAATTAAAGTTTTGGGAACCAATATATATCCTGATGCTCAGCCACAACTGGTTAATTTGGGGGATAAGAAGGTTCTGGTATGGATTTCCGATAATCCCGAGAGAACTTCTGCCAATAGAACTATGCTGGTATATTCCGTTTACGATAAGGACAGCGGTATGTGGAGTGAACCTGTGGCAATAGATGATGACGGTACGGCAGATTTCTATCCGCAACTTGCACAGGATGGAAATGATCTTTATGTAGTATGGCAAAACATTAATAGCACCTTTAAAGAGGATGTTACATTGGAAGAATATGCAAGTTCAGGAGAAATAGCTGTCAGCAAGTTTAACAAAGAAACCGGAGCATTTGGAAAAGCTGTTTATCTTACAAAAAATGATGTGGTTGATATGCTCCCGCAAATAGCTGTATCAAATGGTAATGTTTATATAACATGGATTAGTAACAATAAAAACGATATATTCGGTGTGGACGGCGAAAACTCAATTTATTACTGTGAACTTAAGGGTAATGCCTGGACAAGACCCCAACTTCTTTGCGAAGGATTGAATGCAATTGTTTCCTTGAGTACCGGGTTTATCGATGACTCATTTGCAGTTGCATATGCATTGGATGGAGACGATATGCTCGAAACAATAGATGACATGGAGATATACGTAGTAAAACCCGGGGATAAAGCTATAAGGATTACTGATAATGATACCATGGATTCTTCGCCTGTATTCTCAAGTTTCAATGGAACAGGAGCTTTATATTGGTACAATGAAGGTAACGTATTATACATAACTCAGCTGGATTCTGAGCCGATTCGTGTCTTCAGTGAAGAAAATCCGGGAGTTAAAGATGATTTTAAGGTTATTGAGGGAAGTAACGGTGAAACGGCAATAATATGGACTAATTCCACGGAGGGTTCAAGTGCAATATATACAGCGATTTACGATCACGACAGTGCTACATGGAGTGATGTCGTGAAGCTTGCGGATGTTGAGGGCGAAATTCAATCTCCCGATGGTATTTTTGACGAGGACGGCAACTTTAGTATTGCACTCAGCAGACTGACCGAGCTGGAAGATGGTAATGAACAAGCCGACTTATGCATTATCAGGGTTGTTCCATCCTACAATCTGACTGTTGACGGTATCAATTTCGACCATAGTGAAGTTATACCCGGTACACAGTTGGCGATTGATGTTGAACTAACCAACAATGGTGAAATTGGTGTTGAGGAATTGGTTGTCGATATATTGGACGGAGACGAAGTAATCAATTCTGAGGCAATTAAGGTAAGTTTAAAGCCCGGAGAGAGCAAAACAGCTACTGTATTGATGAACTTGCCGGACACTATAGCAAAGAAGACATATAGCATTAGAGTTTCTACCGTAGAAGGTGAAGAATACAACACAGACGACAACATAAAACAGTTTACCATTGGTTATACTGATATTTCCGTGCAGCTTGAAAGATCCAGTGAGGGAGGCATTGAGTATGTAGCTGCCAATGTTATAAACTTAAGCCATGTGCCTACAGGAGCAACTTTAAAAGTAACAAAGGGCAGTGAAGACGGTGAAGTGGTAGACACAAGGGTTATAGAAAGCACAGATGATATTGTAAAATTTGAATATCAATTTGACAAAAAGGTACTGTGTGCGGA
>JAAYNX010000228.1 GCA_012520615.1 Clostridiaceae bacterium
CCGGCTAATAGTTTTTTAGCATATTATGTACCTCCAATACTACTTTAGTTTAATATATCATTTTTATCCATACAATAACAGATTAAATATATTTTCCAAATATACTTAATCACCGGGCCATAGCCTGTACCCGCTTGAAATCATTATTCAAAGAATGTATAATTAAGTACGGCATTTATAAATGCATAAGACGTGTCCCGTTAGTCTAATGGATAAGACGATGGATTCCGGTTCCATTGATATGGGTTCGATTCCTATACGGGACGCCAGCATTGAGTACAGGCTTATATCTGGTCTGTGCTCTTTTACTATATCCTTGGGGGATATCATGAATATACGTTGTGGAATTGACATAGTTGAGTTGGATCGATTTTCTAGAGCCCTTAGTACTGGTGATAGCTTTAAAAACAAAGTCTTTACACCAAATGAGAGGTCTTATTGTGAAAGCCTGGGGAAGAACTCTCTGCAGAGTTATGCAGCCCGCTTTTGCGCAAAAGAAGCAGTGGCTAAGGCTCTGGGTACTGGAATTTCCAAAGGTATATCATTTCAGGATATTGAGGTGCTTAATGAAGAAAACGGCAAGCCGACAGTATATCTACATGGAGAAGCAGCCAACATATACGAAATGCTAGGTTCAAAGGCTATAGATATAAGCTTAACCCATAGCCGGGACTACGCTGCTGCCCAGGCAGTAATCCTTACAGGGGAGTGAAATATTGAGGACTGTTAAATTTTTTCATTGTGCTGATATTCATCTTGACGCACCTTTTCGGGAGTATGGCAAAGGCTCTTATGGTGATACCAGAAGAAGGGACATCAGAGATGCTTTTTTAAACATACTTAAAAGAGTGAAAACAGAAAAAGCGGATTTTCTTTTAATATCGGGGGATTTATACGAACATGGTTCGGTTTGCAAGAGCACCATGGAGTGGCTTTATATGGTACTGTCCGAGGTCGGGGTACCCATTGTTATTATTCCCGGCAATCATGATCCGTATATATTAAACTCGTGGTATAAAAACTGGGAATGGCCTTTAAATGTCTCGGTTTTATCGCCGGATAACCCCAGCCTCACACTTGAAAATTTTGATGTAAATATTTACGGGATAGGCTTCTCTAATTTTAAAGAGGGCAAGCCTGATTTATCGACGGTTTTACCACCCAAAGAGAACTTTTTTAATATTCTTATGTTTCATGGAACCTTGGATATGGATTTTGCCGACAATTATTATAAACCGGTTACATCAAAGGAACTGGAATCGTTGGGTTATGATTACTATGCGCTAGGCCATTTTCACAATATCCGGGACGATTACCCCTTAAAAAATGCATATAACCCTGGCAGCCCGGAACCCTTGGGATTTGATGAGACAGGTGTACACGGTGCCTTTATAGTAACGGCAAACAAAGCTCAGAATACAACAAGCCTTAATGTCGAGAAATTTGATACGGCAATAAGAGTTTATCACGATGAGGATTTAAACATTACCGGATGTAAAACTCTTGAAGAAGTTAAAATGAGAATTCTAGGTCGTTTGGAGAGCTTGAACCGGGATAGAGATATTACCCGTATTAATCTTAAGGGGCGTACAGAACTCTCTTTGGAAGCGGATATGCTGACTTCGCTTTTTTCTGAGGATTGGCTATACCTTAAAATAAACGATGATACACAAAAGAGTTTTGATATTGAGAGTCTTGAAAAGAATTTGTCTCTAAAAGGGGCTTTTGTAAGGGAAATGAACGCCAGAATTCAAACTGTTACTAATGCTCTTAAAGAGAATCCGGACAATCCAGAGCTTAAAAAAGAAGAAGAAATTTTGAATCTTGCTTTAAACTATGGGCTGGAAGCCCTCCAAAACGGTAGAATTGAGTGGCTAGGCGAATAGCAGGAGTATGTAATGAAAATAAAACTATTGGATATTAAAGGGTTCGGTAAATTAAATAAGGTTAAAATAGCTCCAAAAGAGGGCTTTAATATTATATTTGAAACAAATGAATCAGGCAAATCAACCCTGCAGGCATTTATTCGTGCAATGCTTTACGGGCAGCGAGGGGGAAGAAAATCAAAGGAAGGAAGTCTCCCTCCGCTGAAGCATAATAAACCATGGAGCAGCGAACAATATGCCGGAATTATGGAATATACATTGGAAAATGGCAAGTCATACCGAGTGGGAAGAAATTTTGAAAAAGGCACCACAAATATTTACGATGACGGTGCCAACAATCTGACAAACTCTTTTCCGACTGACAAAGAAAGAGGGCCTATGTTTGCCGACGAGCATTTGGGAATAGATGAAGCCGCTTTTGAGAGAAGTGCTTTTATAGGCCAACTGCAGAGCGTTATTGACGAGGAGGGAAAGAAGAATCTGGTAGATAAGCTTTCTAACCTTAATACCACCGGCAGCGAGGATATTTCTTTAACAGGAGCACTTAAGGTCTTGGATTCAACTCTTCTTGAAAGAGTAGGTACAAAAACTTCCACAACCCGCCCTTTAGATAAGATAAATAATACACTGGCAGAATTAGAGCGGGAAAAGTCAGAATTAGAGAAGAAAAACGAATCATTTATGGATACCGTTCTTGCTCTTCGCGAACAAAAGGCCATATTAGGCGAGCTTGATAAGAAGCTTGAACAATTGTACATACAAAAAAAGGCTATGAAAACGTCCAGACTGTTATCCTTAAAAAAGGAGCTTGAGGCTCTTATTCTTGAAAAAAACAGACTTGAAGAACTCCTAAACGAGAGTAATAGGAATATTATCAAGCTGAAAAACTTTGAAAACATTACTATGGAGGCTGTCTCCGAAATTGCAATGATGCTCCGGGAGGATAAACAAATAGACGAAATGATTCAACTGGAGAAAATCAGGCTATCGGAGTTCCAAGAAAAAAGCGATGAATTATTGAATTCATTGGAGCCCGATGAACTATTCGAAAAAAAGATGGAAGAAGTACAGACAGCCATAGAAATATATAATGAAGCCAAGGAACGGAATAAAAACCGGGTTGTGGAATCGACTAAAAGCAATATATCTACTAAACATAAGCAAAACTGGATGCCTTTTATTTTACCTGCCGGGCTGCTTTCTGCAATGTTGATGGTAGCATATTATTTTTATAAGGAAAACCCTCTGTTTTTAGCCGTAGGTGCCGCAACAGCTGTTATTACATTGGTGGTGTTCTTTATTAGCATTGCAAGACAGCGTAATAATGGCATAAAATATAACACTGCAGCTGATGAGCTTAACGAGGTGCTTTCAGAGGCCGGCTTTACCGACATGGTAAGCTTTATAAAATACAGGGAAGCCCAGATTAAAACAAGGGAACTGCAAAAAAGTTATAAAAAGCAGATATTAAGTTCAAAAGACCATATCGAAAGGCTATCGGAGAAAAAGAATAAATTTAATGAAATATGGGATTCGTTTATTGAGGATTGTAAAATAAATTATTATGATACCGACAGAACAAAGGTGTTCGAATCCATAAAGAATGATGCCGAAAGCTATTTTAAGGCAATAGAAGAGAAGAAAATTCTTTTATCCGAAAAAGATAATCTCAATGAAAAAGGCAAAATTGTGCTAAGAGAAGCAGAAATGATAGCAGGAGATGCTTTTCTATCAACGGATGATTTTATAAATTATGTGAATAGTCTGAATTATGGGCCAAAACTGAATGAGGATGAATCAACTCTTGCTAAGCTGGATGAAACAATTAAGGCAACTGAGAACCGTAAAATAGACACAGAGCTTAAAATTGCGGCTATAAATGCGCGCTTGGAGCAGGCGCCTGCAGAAAGTGAGATTTCTACAGTCCTTGAGAAAATAAGTTATTATACAGAAAAAAAAGAAGAGCTTGAAATGAAGGGCTCAGCCCTGATTTTAGCAAGCCAGGTTTTGAAGGCCGCTGCTCTCAATATGCAAAGGGATTATATACCGTATCTTAATGAAAAAATGAGCAAAATGATGAATATACTTAGTGCAGGACGGTATCTTAAAATCCGTACAAATGATGAACTAAATATTAATCTTGAATCGCCGGAAACCGATGAACTTATTCCCGTAAACCGCTTAAGTGCCGGAACTATAGATCAGGTCTATTTTTGTATGCGGTTAGCTGCTGTAACACTTATCGAGAAAGACAGGGAGATTCTGCCCCTGTTTCTGGATGAGCCCTTTTCACAATATGATGAAGAGCGTGTGAAAAATGCATTTGAGCTCTTAAAGGTAATTTCCACGAAACGTCAGGTATTCTTTTTTACCTGCCGGGAAAGGGAATATGAAATTGCTGCCTCGGTTTTTGGAGATTCAATGAACAGAATCCGACTAAGTTAATAATAGAACATGAGGTCCTGGAATCTTAGCTTCCTGTACTTTTTAAGTAATTACTGATAGTTTGATTGTACCCAAAGTCATACCCAATTCTATATGCTAGATATACTAAAGATGCAAATGAAAGAATGATTAACAATGCTCTTATTGTTATATTGTTTTTTATTTCTTTCATATGTTTATTCTCGCTTTCCAACTTACTTAAAATGAGTTTCCATTAAGAATCTTTCATACTTAGTTAACGGAGCCCATTTTATGCGCATCTAATGATAGACATAGAGTTAAAGTTCTATTTGAAAATTAGGTTATAGATTAAAGAAACAATAATAAAGCAAAGAAAACCGACTAATAATGATAAAAAATTTAATTTAAATTTCTTCACGACAATCTACTTTCAATAATCTTGATTCCACCAATAATATTATATAACGCGCGTAATTAGTATAATCTCGGCTTAATTAGCACAAATCAGTCGCTTGCTTTTACTTCTTGCTGTTTACACTCAATATTGTTCTTTGATCAGACTAATCTTTAATAAATATTAAGCACCCTATGGCTGTGGGATGGTCATATACTAATGCATCTTTTTTTCCTTTCCTTAGAAGCCATATAATAAGTAAATCTCCAGATGCACAGAGAATCATATGCAGTGAACAAAATAATATTATTAAATTACCAATTAATAATGATAATAAATATGGGATAATGCCTAATATAATTAATGGAGCTATAACTATTAATCTATAATGGGTTATATTCAATGGTTCTGAACAGTGACAATAAGGTGAAATAAAACCTGAAATACCAAATTTAATACTTCTCCATTTATTAATACAGTAAAGGGCACTTACTATTGCGTGAATAAACTCGTGAGCTAGAAATAATATGATGAGCGTAAATACTATTATAATAATTTCGGTTTGTGTGAACGAAGCCCAACCCCATAATTTTGTATATAATAATCTTAGATAAATAACTATAGGCAGAGTAAAAAGCACAGATAAATTTGCTTTTAATTCTGAAGTAGTTCTATTTATTACCGTATATCCTTGTTCCTCCATATATTTGGTTAATTCATTCATTTCGTTAATATGTAATTGTTTGAGTTCGCTTTTTTTCAATTATTGCCTCCATATCACTTAAGTATGGCAAACGCAGATTACAGTTATAATAAACTTTGTCATCTCTAAGCATACTATTCCACTGCAAATCTTGTTATTACAATTATCCTGTTTTTGTTTGTCCCAAGGGTTTTATAATATTCTTCCTTTTATATTATCGTTTCCATTGAAATTTATCATTTACCATGTAATACATAAAAAACCAAGCCAATGGTTGTGATTTTATCATACTTCTTTAAACTGTCAATATGTTATCTTAATGAAAAATATGCCTTGTAATGCAGAAATTGTAATGAGAAATAACGATATTAAATATAAGATATGAGTTCCGGTTTTTAGGAAACTAAATTTGCAGGATGATAATAATTAAGCACGTATTGTGTACATTTGCAAAAGGACATCCTCAAATGGTAAATTTAGAATTGACAAGAAACCAAATTTAACCAAGAGAATCTTGACAGTACCTTTCTATAAAACTATATGTTTCATGGTTATTATTTTATTTATTTTTTTAATTATGATTCGGAATAATCCTGTAAATCCTCTCAATAGTTCCTGTAAACTCATCATAATTTTTTACTGATTCTAATTTGAGATATAATCTGATTTATCATTTAATTTTAATAGTAAAGATAGTTTATGTTTAATCCGCTCCGAAATAAAAACAGATAGAATTTTCTTTTCCATTTTTATAACAAGTATTCCATTATTAAAGATATAACCTTTTTTTATTTCAGCTGATTTTATATCTTCTAAGTTAAAGTAAGTGTTTTTTAATAAAAATTTTTGGCCAGAATATAGAAACAAAAAATCAACTAAAGATTCGGTAATTATAGCTAAGGCAAAAGACATCATAAAAAAATTAAATGACTTCTTATTTTGAATTAATATAAATACTTCAATAAAGAATAGTATTATCATTATTATAACAAATATTTTACTTCCTACAGGAGCTATATTTATTATATTATAATTATTTTTTTTAGCTCGTAGTATATTAACGGAATATCTTAACAATAAAAAGACACTTATTGATAAAAAAATAATTCCAAGGCATAAATTAATTATGTCCATAATACCTCCTAGTTTTAAGAAATCA
>JAAYNX010000154.1 GCA_012520615.1 Clostridiaceae bacterium
ATGGAGTTTGGAAGTTAGATACATTCTGGACCATATCATATTGCCCGATAACATCTTCAAATCTCAGTTCATCACCAAGCTTTGCTACTTTTCCATTAGGACCGTATTCACTGCTACCGTCGGGCATGTCTATTCTTTCGACTATGTAAGCAGTGTATTCGTCCTCTTCGTCCTCAGAAACCTTGCTTTTATCCTTAGGCTTGATGTCTTTCAGTGGAATCTCAACCTCGGCCAGAGAAACCTCTTCACGGTGGCGGTATTCTGCTCCGCCGGGACCGGTAATGATGATATCATATCCGGAAAGAATATCTCTAGGGTCCGGAATGCTCCAGTCAGGAGGAGTGATAACTAAATAATCTTCATCAATTTCAATAGTAGGCTCTTCAGGCTGGCGCAGAAGGTAAACCTGATATGTAGCACTTTGCTCATCGGCAGTAACCTCTTCAATCTGTGCCTGTATTTCCATTAGAGTAATTAAACCGGAGGTACTCACAGGAAGCATAAAAATTTCTTTATCGAAATCGACAGTTGTGGTTTTTGAGCCATCCACAAAATTACGGGTGATAAAATAATTATCCCAAGGGAGCTTACCCTTGACAGCCAGTCTGTATTCGACCGGCTTTCCGTCAGCTCCTTTGCTGTCAATTCTAAAATCCTGAAATGCAATAGATAAGGGCTGCCATTTTATATTTATTTCAGCCATAGGATTATCAGCGTCCAGCTTTATATCCTCAATTTTGGGGGTGGTGTATTGTATTCTGGAATACATTGCGTTGTAGTTCTTTTGACAGAATGCAATAAAATCCTTGCTGTATGGTTGCCCGAAAGAAGGGTCTGTACTATTAGCCGTTTGCTGGCGTAGCATCAAATTAAATATATCACCTGACACTCGTGACGAAAGGCTAAATCGTTTTAATAGACTTGCTATAAAATCGTTTGGATTACCTGCATAATATCGGTCACGCAAAAAGTCAATCCAATGGGAAGCTATATAACCATGATTCCTAAGATATTCCTTATTATCACCATTGTTGTTCCACAAGGAAGGCTCCAATAAAGATCTTGAGTATAAATATTCAAAATAATTGCGATCAGTTAATACGGTAGTTTGAGTTGGGTCTATTACTTTTCCCCCAGCCTCGCTTGAAAAGTAATCAAAAGCTTCTTTTTCTAATGATACAGCCATTGCTTCCCAGAACATAGTGAATTCGTCAGAATCAAAGGTTACTGCCCTACTCTGAACTACATGAAATAATTCATGGGTTATTGTAAGAATAAGGTTCGAAGTAGCCACCGTCCCTTTTCCTGTAGCAGAATGGGGCATTTTTGTCTTATTTCCGGCGTTGATATGGATGAAAGGCCTATATGTATACAGGTTCATGCTGATTCCTAATGTTTCTTTTCCATGACCCTCCGGCCATTTGTCCAGTACAACTATGTCCACATTATATCCCGGTGTGTCAAATCCTCTAACGCCAAATAGATATGTATCAGCTAATCCCAAGGCTCTGGTGGTTTGAACCACTTCTGCCGGCCAGTAGTTTGCTTGACTCCAATCAACATCCTTCATTTTACGTGCAAGCTCAACATAATCTGGGTCACTGTAGAGAGCTTTTTTTATACCGTTTAGATATCCCATCATCTCATAGCCGCTTTTAAAATCCTTAGTAGCTTGAATTGCGGCAAAATTGAGAGAGCCATTGGGGTTAAGACCATATTTCTCCATAATGGTTGCTATTTTTTCGGAATATTGCTTTAATTCAGCCGATAGTAATGTCTCAGGCCAGTATACATCGTATGAAGCATTTTCACCCTTATAGACAATATGATGAAACTTTATACCCATATAAAGCGAATCCAAGCCTTCATGACCTCGTTCAATAAGATGCTGAACGCCGGTTCCGGCCGCCAGGCCAATAATAATCGCACCGATAATAGAGTTTTGACTGGTTTGACAAGATAACACAGAACCATTTACTTTGGAAGGAAGCAATGAAACAGAACCGTCATCTCCGATTCTGATAGCTTGGGCGAATTCCCAGAGCTCCTGGTCTATATCCAATTTAGAAAGATCCATCTCCACATTGATTAATCCCGGCATGCGTTCATCGGAATTCATGCCCCCATTAACCTTAAAACCACCTAGTAAGAGCCAATTAGCATCGACATATTGCTCTGTAATATTCATTATTTTATCATCGCTGATTTTTTCGGCTGTAAATTCCCGTTCCTTATCAAGAGCATTTTCAGAGGCCGAGATTGTTAATCCATCTGTAGGAGTAGCTTTAAAGGTCTTTGTTCCTGAAATTGGCATTGGAGCAGGATTCGTGCCGGGGTCGGTTGAAAGATACTCTGACATCCATTCCTCAGACAATACCGAGACATCTTGATTACTATCTGCATTAGCATTTGAGCCACTGTTCTCTTTGTTATTTTTACCTTTATTCTCAACGATATTTTTTTCGGTTCTGACAATTCTATCATTATCTATCCACTGCCATATATATCCCGGTTTCCAAAGCCCGACAATAAGGGTAATGATTAGCACAACTGCAACCCCGGAAAAGATAAGAGCATTTTTGGATTTTCGAACGGGGCGGGCTGAATAGATTTGCTGTTTTTGAATCTCGGCAACAGTCGGCATTGGCCGCCCACAGGACATACAATAAGAAGTATCGGGATAGTTATAAGCACCGCAACTGGGGCAAGCTATCGATTGTGTTTGTATAGATGAAATTGTTTGTGGGACGGGTCTGCCGCAATTTGTGCAATTAATGATGCCTTCGGGAATATTCGCGCCACAGCCGGGGCATGAAAACCCGGGAGTGGATTTAACGATTTGTTTATTTGCAGTTCCACATTTGCTACAAAATTCATTACCCGGTTTCAGTTCATTATTACATTTTATACATCTTGCCATGCTAACCTCCTCATTTAGAGAGAATTAATTCTAATGTTATTCTGTGCGCTCCTTGTCATTGCTATAAATACATCATGTAGAACCTTTAGCCAATGCCATGCTTGCCGCTCAGGAATTTCATCCGGAAATTATTCGCGCCGCTACGCAATCCATGCTCCGCTTCACGCATGACATCGGCAGTGGTTCCTCCCTGTTTGAATTCATTTATCGTGGTGCGGGTAAAAATATCCCTCATTGTACATGAACTCGCAATGGTAAACTATTGATTATTAAAATACTATACGGATAATACTACCTATCTTGATTATAAAGGCAATAGCGATGTTCTTGGGGCTTATGACATAAGAAATCATTGACAAATTTAAATATGTGTCATTGTCAATTATAAATTGAGTTAGCAGTTAAGGTGTGTTAATCTAATTAAAGAAGAATAGCTTATTAGGAATGCCACGGGACATTATACGGAGGTGTTCAATGTCTTTTATAATAATCAGAAATGACATCACAAAAATGAAGGTAGACGCAATCGTTAACGCTGCAAATACCGCTCTTAAGATGGGCGGCGGGGTGTGCGGAGCCATATTCAAGGCAGCCGGAGAATCCGAGCTTCAAAATGCCTGTAATAAACTTGCGCCTATTAATACCGGTGAAGCGGTTATAACTCCGGGATTCCGGCTTCCGGCAAAGTATATTATCCACACAGCAGGGCCGGTATATAATGACGGAAAGCACGGTGAGGAGGAGCTGCTTTGCGCTTGTTACACAAATTCACTAAAACTTGCAGTGGAGAATGGTTGCATGAGCATAGCATTTCCCCTTATTTCAAGCGGGATATACGGTTACCCGAAAGCGGAGGCGCTTCATGTTGCAACATCTGCTATTCAAGCCTATCTTGAACACGATGACATTGAAGTATTTCTTGTGGTTTTCGACAAGGAAGCCTTTGAAATTAGCGAAGAGTTACTTGGCGAGGTAGAGGCTTATATTGATGAAAAATACATTGGAGATTACGATGACCTACGCAGCCGTTATCGCCTTTTAAGTGATGAGATGGAATCCCCTTATCAAATGGCTGAATCTGTTACCGAACCTGCGCCTGTGAAAAAAATGATGGTTGGTGGCATAGAGGATTTAGTCGGTAATCTTGACGAATCATTTTCGCAAACGCTACTGCGTCTTATTGATGCAAAGGGCAAAACCGATGTTGAAGTGTATAAACGTGCCAACATTGATCGCAAGCTGTTCTCTAAGATAAGAAGCAATAAAGGTTATATGCCTAGTAAACGTACAGCTATTGCACTAGCTATAGCTTTGGAATTATCACTTGACGAAACCGATGATCTTCTTGAAAGAGCCGGCTATGCCCTGTCCCATAGTCAAAAGTTTGATGTAATAGTCGAATATTTTATCATGAATGGAAAATATGATATTTACTTGATAAATGAGGTGCTGTTTAAGTACGATCAGCCGCTATTGGGAGTATGAGTTACACTAATGACATGTCGCTTTTAAAGCGACCATAGAACATATTTAGAGTGTTATCCTTAAATCACAATAAAATTTAAGGAGGACATTTAAATGAAAAAAGGATTAACTGAACTGGTATTTATTCTTGACAAAAGCGGCTCGATGGGAGGCTTGGAATCAGATACAATCGGCGGCTATAACGCAATGCTGGAAAAGCAAAAGGCGGTTGAGGACGAATGTCGAATGACAACAGTTTTATTTGACAATAACTATGAATTGCTCCACGACCGCATTGATATTAAGGCAGTCAGCGCAATTGCAGAAAAAGAGTATTTTGTTGGTGGGTCCACAGCGCTTATCGATGCGATAGGAAGAACAATCCACAAAATCGGGAATGCCCAAAAGCATACCGCTGAGGATTACCGTGCTGAAAAGGTAATGTTCGTCATTATTACAGATGGTGAGGAGAACTCCAGCCGAGAATACTCTTCGGAAAAGGTCAAGAAAATGATTCAACACCAAAAATCCAAATATGGATGGGAATTTATTTTTCTTGGTGCAAATATTGATGCTGTTGAAACTGCCAAGCGCTTTGGTATTGCCCCAAATCGTGCCCAAAACTACCACGCGGACAGCGAAGGTGTAGAACTCAATTTTCGTGTCATGAGCGATACCATAGCCAAGTTTCGTGCATGCGA
>JAAYNX010000004.1 GCA_012520615.1 Clostridiaceae bacterium
ACATATTTTTTATATTCATTAGTGAAATCCTTCTTTGGACTGTTTCTATGCTACAAAAAAGCGGCTTTTGCATAATTGCCAAAACCGCTTTGTCTACGGTCTGAGCGCCCCATTATCTGGAGCGCTTTTTGTTTGTTTAGCAACCGGCAGTTACCTACTCTCCCGGGCCGTTCCCAGCCAAGTACCATCAGCGCTGAATGAATTTCCCCTTGGCACATAAGGCGGGTCGTAAGGGATAGAATAGCGGATATTGGTATATTGATGATGGTCTTGCCAAACAGACGGCACCTTGATGCGGCCCGGCATCACATAGGCCGGATCGATAATACATTCCGGCGCATCTTCCACCGAGTTGAAATAGGCAAAGTCCCAGATCCCGTTAAGTAGCTTTACCCTATCGGAGCTGTTGTGTTCAGGCCTTTCAGTCCCGGGCGTATAGGGGATGTAGTAGGCGCGGTTATCCAGCCTCACCACATGCAAAGTCGTCGGATCTTCATAGAATTTTTCAAGCCACATGGTTGTACCCTCCTGCTGCGTATGAAGCCCCCAATTGTACCATAGTTTCAAGGGAAAAGGGGGGATAAAATAGCTACTTTGTACCAAAATTGTATTAATGGGAATAAGCTTGCGCCAAAAGAAAATATCCCCCGATTGAAATTGGTAAATATGTATCTGTTCTCGTCAGTTACTGGAACTATCAATTTTCAAACAGCACTTGACAATACATTCTTATCTATGCACAAACTATTTGCCATTCACGAATAAACCACCAAAATAGTTTATTAAATCATCAACGTTATTACGCTTTTTTAACTTTATATTGTATTTTTCTAAAATTGTATTCAGGTATTTTTTATCTGTTTTCAAAAAGTTGCTAATACTTGTTACTTGACCATTTTCAAACTCTGTTTCATATAACTCGACGATATGATCAACTAATTCAAAAACCAAGTCTTCAACTTTAGTATCGATATCATCTTCTTTATAATTAGAAATGAAATACCCATAAGAAAAATTGTCAAGTTTAGAATCCAACTGATCATTTTTAACATCGAACTCGCCATTAACAACTCTATAAATGAAGCCCATAAGAGCAATAATAGCTAATTTGCTATTATTTAATACGTTTAACTGTTCCGCAGTCATATCTATGTTGGCTTTTCTATTCTTAAAATTAGTCATTGCATTGTCAACACGTTTGTTTAATTCTATCAAGTCAATTAAAAAATCAACTTTATTAGAGTCTTTAGCATAATTCTGATAAAAAATTTGTTTATAGTTTCTATTGTTTGAGAATAATGATCTTTTATTTGATCTAGCAGTACCAGGCTTTTGTATTACAAAAGAGTAGAATAGTTGAGCTAGTTCTTCATTCTTAATTCTTTTATCTTTATATTTTCTATGAACAGGAATACCCCTCTTTATTTCCAAAAAGTATCCTCTATCTTTTAATAGTTTTTGCAGTTGTAACATTTCAGGGGCATTAGACTTTAAATCCCTAGGCTGAATAGGTTTCTGAGAGTTGGTCGCCTCTGCAATACTATTAAAAAATCGCATAGTGCTTGCGTTATCGGTTTGTTGAATTTTTTTCACAATTTTACACATGACATAGAAGTCATCCGATTTGTTTTTGAGGTGTTTTGCTATTAGGGTAGTAGTTTGGCCACCGTTCACAATTGAAAAATCGCTAATTTTAATAGTGTTTCCATCAACATCAAAATGTTTACAAGCTATCGTCAATCCATTATTTTTAAACCAAAAATCATCTTTGGTTTTATTGATTGAGTCAATAATACCTTCGTCGACATTCTTGGATTTTATGTATCTACGAATATTTAAATTGAACAATCCTTTACTTTCATATCTTTCATATGCGTCTTTAAGACTACTAGCGCTCACATTCACTACAATTCCTTTACATGTATCAGAAGAAAAAGTAAGAGCATTGTTAGCTTTATCGATATCAAAACTAAAGAAATTAACTACTTCAAGTCCAGATTGTAAATCTTCAATAATTTTTTCTAGATCCAAATTATCCATAAAATTTAAATCTGAAAACTCTGCGTTGCCTGCAAATTTTGAAGACACTTTTTCTTTATCAAATAATGATAGCGAAGTGAAAACAATGTCTATATTGCCTTCATTTTCATCATTTAGTTGATCCGTAACATTTAACAGATTACTCTTTAATACTTTACTGTAATCAGACGTATTTCCATTTTTAAAATCTATAAGTGTATTTAATATTTTTCCAATTTCAGCAGTAGCAACATTAACATCCACATTTTCCGAGTATTTATTTTGACCTAAAATTACTTTTGAATTATCATCGTCATAAAAAACAAAATCTATTCCGCCATCTCCTTTTCCATCAGTAATATTTTCATTATTTATATCATACCAATTTTTCTCATATTCTATCGAATTATAGCAAAGGAGTGAGCATACTAATATATTAAATGCTTTTTCATCCGAAAGATCCTGATTTTTAGATTTGGCACAATCAACTATTTTCTTAATCTCAGTTTCAATTAAATTTGCCATAGTATTCCTCCTTCCTTCTCCAAACTGTATATTTTATGAGAACTTCTTCCTACTATACTGATTGTTTTCTAGTTTCATATGAGAGAATTATACCAAAACCTATTGCTTATTTCAACAATAGAAATATTTTGGTTTTATTATATTCCAAGTTATTTCGCCTGTATCCACATTCACAATCATTCTCATACCAAAAAGCGCCCCAT
>JAAYNX010000052.1 GCA_012520615.1 Clostridiaceae bacterium
ATAGGGCAGAATATGGGTGTTTTGTACTATATTCTCGCTATTATTTGTACCCTGTTTATCCCTTTGGTACCTCTGGTTATTTCTGCTCTGCTTTCTCTGCTTCTTATGAATATAGTAAGCCGTTCCAGATATCGTGATGTGATAACCATAATTGGTAGCATAATCTTGCTTGTAGGAGTATTTTTAGGCCAGAACTATTTAATCAGTCAAATGCCTGATAATGAGCAGGAATTTTTAATGGAGCTCTTAAAGAGCAGTAACGCATTAATTGAATTTATGGGAAGAGCGTTTCCACCTGCAATATGGATAACAAAGATTCTTTCGAGTACATTCAAAGAAGCTCTGATAAATTTGGCATATCTGTTGATTGTTTCACTTGGTGCTTTTGGATTAGTATATTTTATTGCATCATTTATATACCAGAGAGGGGCAACTGCCCAATTTGAGACGGAAGCTTCAACGGGAAAAAGTAAACTTAGTTATAAGAGCAAATCTCAAATCTTAACTATTTTTAAAATTGAATGGATAACTATTTTAAAAACGCCTATTTATGCTCTAAATTCATTGGTTATGGTCTTTATGGCACCTTTACTCATGATGTTACCTCTATTCGGAGGGAATTTAGCCAATGATCCCGATTTACAGTTCCTATATCAACTTATTGAGAGTGGTCAGTCAACACCTTTATTACCATTAATTATAGCAGGGTTAATCACATTGTTTGTAATGATAAACCCTGCCGTATCAAGCACTTTTTCAAGAGAAGGGAAAAACTTTTGGATTCTTAAGAATATACCTGTTAAACCAGAAATACAGGTTTATGGCAAGCTCTTAGCCGGATATTCCATATCATTTATTGCAGCACTACTATCTGCATTCATTGCCATGCTATCCTTTAGAATTCCCATTGTTACAACTATAATGGTTTTAATTCTTATTTCTGCTGCATTGATACCCATAAGTGCCGTAGGTATTTACCTAGACTTGATGAGGCCAAAACTTGTATGGAATAATCCTCAGGAGGCAATAAAACAAAACTTTAATGTTGTCATTGCAATGCTTCTGGGATTTATCTTGGTTACGGTATTTGGTATCATCGGCTTCTTTTTATCTAGGTTTAGTATCGGTACCTTTGCAATATTCGGTATAATGCTGGCAATTATGCTGTCGTTTTCATATTTTTCAATTCTGATGCTAAAGTATGCTGCAAAAGGTGCTTATAGTAGAATCGAGATTTAAAGGGCGGGACTATTCATCATCGGTGGGTTCATCAATACCTAAACAGTTATTGATTACCGAGCCGAAGGATATTGCATTGGTTCCGAATTTTTCACGAATTTTATCAATGGTTGTTTCCAATTGCTCCTGCCGTTGGCTTTCATTATTATTATTGCAGTTGGCAAAGAGTGATATTTGTAGCATTTCTTCATGGGCCGGAATCAGGTTGGTTCCGGTGATGGTTAAGGTTCGAATAGGGGCATTTAACTTCCATGAGGCCTTTATTAATTCCAAAGCCTGTTGAGAGATTTCTTTTGCAAGATAAGTGGGCGAAGGTAATGCTTTTTGTCTTGATATTGTTTTAAAATCAGGATCTTTAATAGAGACCTGTAAGGTGGAGCATTTAAAACCGTATTTGCGAAGCCTTGTGGCCACAGTGTCTGATAGAGTGTTAACACTTATAGTAATATCGGACAAACCTTGCAAATTTCTTTTGAATGTCATTCCATTTCCGACAGATTTTATTGGATCAGCTTCGTAAATAGATTTAACAGGAGTGTCATCAATTCCGTTAGCATATTCATGTATCAGCTTTCCTGTTTTCCCCA
>JAAYNX010000091.1 GCA_012520615.1 Clostridiaceae bacterium
AATCATTTGACAGATTAAATGTATTTAAAATATCAGATGAAGAAGCTTTTCGAATACTCAGTGTCACGAATAATTTCCTTTAATGAATCTTGTGAATCTCTTTTTGCTTCATTTGTAACAAATGAAGCTTCGGGAATTAATTCAAATATTTCGGTTAAGGGAAAAGTCCCTAAGCCGTAATGAAAGTGATGATCTTTTTCACTGGTATAGTCCCCGTCGGTGAGATGAAACATGACGGGCTTTAGATGCATAAGATCCTTACAATACTGTAACGGCTCAATTTTATGGGTATTAGCAGCTGCTATAGCATGTCCAAAGTCAAGACAAAACCTGCATCCGCATTCATTAATAATTTCTTGTATCTCCCGAATAGTAGAACCAATACATTTTTCACCATTAAGGCCCAAAGCTGGTTTATTTTCAATAAGAAATCTTGAATCCTTAATTAGGTTTATTTGACGTATTGTTTCTTCGAGTTCACCATCAATGCCGGGATGAAAAATAATCTTATCGGCCTTTAGTTCATCTGCAAAATACTTAGCTTCATCTGCTAACACAAAGTTTCTATTCCGCATCTCCTTTTTGGAAAAATTCAAACCTGTCATGGAATGAGCAGCGTGAATAATATACGGTATATCAATTTTTTTCCAAAATTCCCGAACTATTTTTATTGATTCGGGAACAGCAAACAACTCAATGTAGGAAAAATAACCTTTTTCATATAACTCAAGTATTTCTGTGTGGAAACTTGTATTTGTAGACCATAACTTAAGACCAATTTTAATCATACTATTTAATATTTCTCTTAAATACAGGATCTACTTTTCCGCCAATAAGTATGCCTTCTAAAGTATTTTTTTGAATAGCTTTATTTATTAAAGAGAATGCCGCATCTGTTGCATCAAGATAAGCCTGTATTTCCTTTTCTTTGTGATACTTATTTAAATTGCATATAGCAAGTACAAGAATTCCATGATCAATCATAGCTTGTGAGTATATTGAATTTACATCAAGGTAGTTTAAACTACCTTGCCCTTCAAATGAAACACCGCAATGTGGAGCCAGCCCGCTGAAAGATACTACATCTTCAAGATTATGTTTAGCGATAAGTGAAATAATGCCGTCTTTCATCATGGTACCCATCTTCCAAATATGTTCGTAATAACCGGGCTGTTCAAGTATTTTAATAGTTGCTAAAGAAGCGGCCATGGGAATTGCATCCCCGCCGAAGGTAGTAGAGATGAAAACGCCTTCTTCAATAAGCTTTAATATTTCTTTTTTCCCGGCTACTGCAGATATAGCGTAGCCGTTTCCCATGCCCTTACCAAAAGAAGCCATATCTGGTACTACATTGTACAATTCAGAAGCTCCGCCAAGTGCATAGCGAAAGCCTGAAACAACTTCATCAAAAATTAACACTGAACCATGTTTATGAGCTAATTCTTTTACCTTAGCAAGATAGCCTTCATCAGGGCCATTACCTTGAATCGGTTCCAGAATGACGGCAGCTACGTTACCTTCATTATCTTTTAGTTTATTTTCCAAGTCTGATATATCATTATAGGTAAAATTAAGCGTTAAACTTCCGACTTCCTCCGGTACTCCCTTATTATTAGCAGAAGCGCCAATTGACCAGTCATGCATTCCATGATAACCGCTCATAAGAACCATTTTTTTTCCGGTGAATGCTCTTGCAAGTCTTATTGCAGCAGTGGTTGCGTCCCCTCCGTTTTTAACAAATCGTACCATCTCTGCACATGGCACTATAGAACAGATTTTCTCTGCTAATTCAACCTCTATAGGAGACTGTAGTGAAAACGAGGATCCTTTTTTTACCTGCTTAATAACAGCCTTGTTTACTGAAGGCTCATTATATCCGACAGTAATAGGACCTAAGGCACATACAAAGTCGATAAATTTATTACCATCAACATCGTATAAATAACAACCTTTTCCATGATCTACATAAGAGGGGGAAACCCCTTTGCAATAGTATCTGTATGATTTACTAAAAGTTTGAGCGGCTAGGGGAGAAACTTTTAGTTCTCTCTCCAGCAGTCCATTTGATTTATTATATGTTTTCATTGTTATTTCTCCATTATAACTTTATACTTCATTTCTGCATTATGCCAGTCTTCTATAGTATCAATATCCTGACATTCCATTTCATCAATAACATAGCCTGCAGTTTTTGATGGAACCATTGTTTTTTCTTCCAAAAGAGTTTTTACCTTTATGAAATAAAACATACCCACATCAAAATATTTAGGGACCAAATCTTGTGATCTCATCGTCAGCATCTTTGGGTCATTTGGAAAGAGAAAATTTTCCTCAATTTTCATAGCCCATTCAATTGGAGCGGAATACTTACAAACAGGCTGTACTGCATTTGCTTTTGTTTCTTGCATAGTATTATAAGCATGTTTCAATGTAAGTGGTGTTAAAAACGGAACGCAAGGATATATGCAGCACAATGAATCAAATTCATTATTTTGTTTTTTATATTTCTGAATCACTTCTTCCAGCACATCGAATGTTGTTGCATAATCGGAGCTTGTTCTTTCACTGCGCATAAAAGGAACTTCCGCTCCGTAATATTTCGCTATCGTTGCAATCTCTTCATCATCGGTAGAAACCATAACGGTGTCAAAAATGGCTGATTTTTTAGCCGCTTCAATTGCATACGCGATCATCGGCTTACCCATGAACTCTTTAATGTTTTTTCTTGGAATTCTTTTTGATCCGCCTCGTGCAGTAATTATGGCTATACAACTCATTTA
>JAAYNX010000254.1 GCA_012520615.1 Clostridiaceae bacterium
TTGCTTCTTTTTTTGTTGCAATTGGAAAGAAGTTTTTTGGTGGGATTATACTGGATATAGCTAAAATAATTCCTGAAAAAAAGCAAATACTATGTTTGAATTCTTTTATAGATAACGGAGGGAGAGTATGAGAAAACGTATATTGGCTATGTCATTGATAATTTTCATGACATTCGGACTCATCGTATTCATGGGTGGTGGAACTCTTAAGGCTGGAGCTGCCCAAACATTCGAAAAGGTTGATTTCATTAATGGTGTGGTAATAGTAGATAGATTAAATTTAAGAAGCGGACCTTCCACCAACCATGAAATCATCGGCAAGTTCACAAAAAACAAATGGCTTAACGTTCTAGCAAAAATAGGCGACTGGTATGCCGTATTTGATCCCGATACCGGGAAGGTTGGTTGTGTATTCGGAGCTTACTTTAAAAGTGCTGCAGAAGTGAATCAGGCGTCTGCCGGTAAAACCAATGTCCCGGCTCCTGCAAAACCTTCAACTCCGGCATCACCACCCCCTGCTACAAAGACACCTGCATCACCACCACCTGCTACAACGACACCTGCACCTTCAACCGGCCAGCCGGGAGGAGATCTCTCTCAGGATGAGAAGAAACTTCTGGATTTGATAAACGCAGAGAGAGCAAAAAGCAATTTAAGCCCTCTTATTGCCGATCCCGAACTTATGAAGGTTGCAAGAATCAAAGCGAATGATATGACGAAAAACAACTATTTTTCACACTATTCACCTACCTATGGTTCTCCTTTTGATATGATGAGACAGTTTGGAGTTACTTTTAAAGCTGCAGCAGAAAATATCGCAGGAAATTCAACAGTTGAAGGTGCAGTTAACTCCTGGATGAAGTCGGAAGGACACCGTAATAACATTATGAACAGCAACTACACTTATACCGGTATCGGAATATCAAAAAGCAATAAGTATGGTTATGTTTTTGCTCAGATGTTTATAAGAAAATAAAAGAAAAGCAAATACTGTCTAAGGCTATGCGTTTCATCCAGAGTTCTATTATGAGAAATAAAGACTTTTGAATATTCTAGATAGTTATTGTATAGCTTCAAAACAAAAGGCACGGGATAACGATATATCCCGTGCTGAACCAATTAATGAATGGGACGCCAAAAGCCCCTACTATGAATCGGAGGACTTATTAAGTAATAAATCTTTTAGACCAAAAGGCCCGTCTGCTTTAAATATGGCTGGATTTATGGTTTTAAGATTAGGACTTATTTTTGGTTTAAACTCCATTAAATCAAGTATTTGTTAGCGATATCATAGCAGAGAATGCTGAAAGTTGTGCAAAGGAAATCGTTGAAGCAGGGGGCAAGGCTGTTGCATTTGTCGGTAACATTGCAAAGGAAGATGACGTAAATGCAACGTTTGATTTAGCAATTAAAACCTACGGAAAAATAGATATTGTTGTAAACAATGCTGGAATGAACCGAGACTGTACATTAGTGAAGATGGATAATGAAAAGTGGGATTCTGTCATAGCAGTTAATTTAACAGGTACATTCTACATGACCAGAAA